>JACPYM010000065.1 GCA_016196035.1 Acidobacteriota bacterium
CAGCACAAGCCGTGCGGATGAAGCTGCTGCGCCAACCACAACGTGCAGGCTTCGGCATCTAGGAGATCGTTAAGGGGAAAGTCAATCATTCCCTAAGCTTACCCCTGGCGATGCAAACTGACTACACATGAGCCAAACTTTCTTGCCGCCGTCTTCGACGACCGCCCAATTGCCGACGACGGAAAGGAACCTTGCCGACTCGCCGCCGGCTTTGTCTTTGCTGATGTCCACGCGCGTGCTTTTCGCCTTGGCGGCGGGTTTGGCGTTTTGCGCGCGCAGGGCGGCGACGCTCAGCGCCAGGACTGCCAGCAGCGCGATTCCGAATGCGATGCGATTTTTCATGGGTTAGCTCCTACGAAAGATAGTCAACCACCAGACGGCAAGCACCGCCAGCGGCCAGAGAAAATAAAACAGCCAGTTGGCATAACGTGGTTGCGCCGCCAGCGGGTAGCCCGGAAAGACCGGCTCATTCACAGCGGGCGGCGGCGCGATTTCAACAAGTTGGAAAAGTTGTTCGAGCACGATGGGTTCGGTGGTCGAACGGTTCATCACCTTGCGCCCTTGATACTCATACCAGATTTCGCCGTAATGCTGGCCCGACTCTTCAAACAAGCCGGTGCGGCTTTGCGCGGCATACACGGCGGTGAGTTGCGGCAACAGTCGGCGCAGCTTGTTCAGGATGCTGCGCTCATAATCCATCAGGCGCGGGTCTTCGGCAGCCAGGTTGATCGTGATGCGCAAGGGCGCGCGGATTTGGCGTAAGGCCGTTTCTTCGCCGCGCGTGAAGGAATTGCGCCGGTTCTCGCTGACATCCCAACTCGCCCGCGAGGTCGTGACCAGCGCCAAGGCAACAGTGCTAAGCACCGCCAACCCCAGCGTCAGGCCGCAACGGTTGCGCCACGGTTGCCCGCTATGCCACCAGATGACGGTGAGCGCCAGACCCGCCAGCGTGCACGCCAACAGCACGCCGACCGTGCTGACGCGCAACAAACCCTGTTCAAAGAACCGCAGCGCCGCCGCCGGTGTATAGGCAGCCGCTGCCGCCAGCCAACCACCGCGCCCGAGTGCGATGAAATCGAGCGCCCAGGTGCCTAGCGTAAAACTCAACGTGACAATCGCCGCGCTCGCGGCGCTTTCCGTCAGCGCCGCCGCCGCCATTGCCACCGCCGCGCTTAGCAGCATTCGTAGCCAATGTCCGGCAAAGAGATTGAGCGTTTCCGCCCCAGCCAGATGCCCACCGTAAGACTTCCACAAAATCAGCGCCAGCAGCCCCGGCAGCCAAGCCAGCAGCCAACCGGTGAGCAAGGCCAGCACCTTCGCCGTCAATTGCAGCGGCAATGAAGCAGGGAATTGCAGCGCCAGCTTGAGCGCGCCGCTTTCTTTTTCCGCTGCGATCAACCTTATCGCCACGAAGGGCAGCAGCAAGGTCACGGCCAATTCATAGGCCGCCCAGGTCGGCGCCAGCATTCCATCCAGCGGCGTCAAACCTTGCGGCAGCGCCGCCGGCGCGCCGTTCGCGCCGCTGGCTTCGGCATACAGATGCACGACGGAAATAAAGCCCTGCCCGACGAGCGGCCCAATGACCAGCAGCAAGAGCCAGTACGCGCGCGAGGCCAGCAACTCGCGCCACTCTTTGCCGGCCAGGATGAGCAGCTTAGGTGAGCGCAAGAAAGATGTCCTCCAGATTGCCTTCCGCGAGTTTGGCTTGTGCGCGCAACTCGTCCAGCGTGCCGATGCCAGCGCAGCGTCCTTCGCTCAACAAAACCAAGCGGTCACAGACGCGCGCTGCGTCAATCAGTTGATGCACCGAGAGCAACAGCGTCCGCCCACGTTCGACGTGGCTGCGCAGCAAGGTCATGACCTCGCGCGTTTGCCGCAAATCCAATCCGTCAAAAGGCTCATCCAACATCAGCAGCGGTTGCGGCGTCAACAGCCCCAACGCCAGCAACGCGCGTTTGCGCTCGCCTTTGGAAAGCGTGCCGAGGCGCGCTTGCTTGAGCGACGCAAGTTTGAAGGCGTCCAGCAACGCTTGCGGCTTTACTTTCGAGCCATAAAGTCTGGCGAAGAAATCCAGCGTCCAGCCCAGCTTTTGTTCGGCCCAAGGCGAGATGCCATCGGGGATGTAAAACAACGCGTCTTTGCGTTGTGCGGCAGGCAGCGGGCGATCTTCCCATTGCACCACGCCCGCATCGGCTGGCAGCAAGCCCGCCAGGCATTCAAAGAGCGTTGTCTTGCCCGCGCCATTCGGGCCGATCAAGCCCAATACTTCACCCTGCCGCACACTGAAACTCACGTTTTGTAAGACGGCGCGCGGGCCGTAATGTTTGGTGACGCCGTTGACGTTGAGCAGGTTCATCTTATGGACACGCACAGGATGCGGTACGGGGAGTGGTAGCGACCTGGTACCTCGGCGTCGCACACATTCCGTTACACCAGGTCGCTACCACTCCCCGTACCGCGTTGTTCACTCAAAAGATAAACCGCACTTGCAGTTGGAACATCCGCGGCGGATCAACATTGGCAAAGGCCGGCAGCGCATTCGTTGCCGTGCCCACCGCCACCAATTGACCAAACGTGGTGTTTGGCGTGGCGGCGTCGCCGTAAATCGTCTGCCCGCGTCCGAGGTAGTTGCCGTGATTGAAAAGGTTGAACCCCTCCAAGCGCAGCAAGAGGCTCGCACGTTCTTTCAGCTTGATGCGATTCTCAACGAAGAGCGCCACGTCCTGTGTGGCCGTGCCGCGAAAGGCCGACTTGGCAACCACCTTGCCGTCAATCACGGGCCGGTCGTTGTTCGCGCCGTCGCCGTTGTTGTCCACGCCGGTGGTGGCGTTGAAGGGGCGCGCCGAGGCGAATTGCGAGAGCGTGCCGGCGGTGAAGTTATACGGCAGCCGATAGCTGAACGTGATGACCGCGCGATGCCGCTGATTGACTACACTCAGGCCGCGTTCGACTTCGCCCAGCCGCGCGAGGTTGGGTTCGTTCGGCGCGATGCCGTTGCCATCCGGTTCGGTCGTGTTGGTCGCCTTGGACAGCGTGTAGCTGACGGCGGCATAAATCTTCGCGTGGCCGCGATAGCTGACTTGCGTTTGCAAGCCGTCGTAATCGGCGACGCCGAAATTGGTCAACACATTCACTTGCCGCACGCCGCCGTTGACCGGCAGGATGGGGCGCGTGGCGTTGGCTGCTGCGACGGTGCGCGTCTGGCCGGGCGCGGTGCGGTCAAAGGGCGCGGGCGCATTCAAATCAAACGAGCGATCAATGTTGCTTAAGTGCTGATGCACGTAATCGCCGCCGACAAACAAGCCGTGCACGATTTCGCGTTCCGCGCCGATGGAGACGACTTGGCTGCGCGGGTTCACCAATTCATCGGGATAGTTCGACAGCTTGGTGAAGTCCAGCCCGTACTTCGTAAACTGCGTTTGGTAAAAGCTGCGCAGCCCCGCCCGAATGGTGATGTCGCGCGCGGGCAATTGCGCGGCGGGCAGCGTCTTCGGATCGAGCGGCACCGGCAGGCAAGAGCCGGACAAACACGTCGGAAAGCCCGTCTGGCCGGGCGTGGCGGTGTAAGTCGTCAAGCCGTCCAATCCGTTCACTAAATATCCGGCGACCGCATTGGCGCGAATCTGCGTGTAATACATGCCATAGCCGCCGCGAATCGAAGTGCGCGCATTGCCCCAGGGATGCCAGCCGAAGCCGAGGCGCGGCGCGAAGTTGTTCGTCGCGTCGGTCAAGGTCTGCCGGTCGTAGCGCAAGCCCAGATCAACTGTCAGATCGCGGCGCAAGTGGATGCTGTCCTGCGCGAAACCAGTCACCAGCCATTGCGACAGATCGTAGCTGCTGATGCCGAAGTTGATCGGCTGCTGATAATTCTGTACGTCGGCCAGCGTCAGTTGATCGAAGGGCGCGGTCGTTGTGTTGCGGAACGTGAACGTGCCGAGCACCGCCGTGCCGGGTTCGCTGCCCGTGCCGCCGGAAGTGTGATGGACAATGCTGCCGCCCAAACGCAGATAGTGCTTGCCAATCGTCCAAGATAAGGTGTCAGAGAATTGTGACTGGTAACTGTAAATGTTGGATGAGCGCGACTGGCCAATGGTGAACGGCACATTCCCCGCGCGAGTGTAGGTGGTCGAGAGCGTCTTGGCTTCCCAAAGCGTCACTGGGTCGCCGTGCAGGTAGGCGAAGCGCGCTTCGTTGAGCAAATCGGCATTGATGACTGTCGTGTGATTGAGTTGCGTCGTCCACGAACGGCGCGAATAACGGCGCGCGACGCTGGGCGCATTGGTGCCGCCCACGGCGTCCTGCGGGTTGTCATCGTAAAAACGATCCACGTTGAAGCGCGCCGTCAACGTTTGATTCGCGGTGAGCTTGTGATCCACGCGCCCGTTGAAGAGGAACTGGCGGTAGTGGCCGGTGTAATCAAGCTGCCCATTCGACGGCAACAGGAAAGCAGGCAGCGCGGTCGAGAGAAAGGTCGTGCGGTCTTGCGCCGTGTAATCGGTCGTGGCGAAAAAGAAGGTCTTATCTTTGACGATTGGCCCGCCGAATGTGGCGGAACCTTGCTTCAGCGCATCGGGAATATCCACCGGGTTGATTGCCGTGAGCGTGGTGGGCGTGACGCAACTCGGCACAGACGGCGGACAAAAGTTCTTGGTCGAAAAGGTCTCGGCCTGCCAGCCGCCGGGACGGAACAGGTACAGCCCTTCGCCGTGAAAGCCGTTCGTGCCCGACTTCGTGACGATGTTCAGGGCCGGGCCGGAAGTCCAACCGAACTCGGAAGAGAAGGCGTTCGAGAGCACGTTGATTTCCTGAATCGCGCCCAGTGGCACGGTGGCAATCGCCGTCTGGCGGCCCCAGCCTTCGTCATTGTTCGCGCCGTCGAGCGTGAAGGTGGTGGCGCGGCGCGAACCTACACCGGTGATGAAATAGGTCGCGTTGACGAAGAGATCGCCCGTGCCCTTGCCTTGCCGGAAGGCTGAATTCAGCAGCGGCAGCGTGGTCGCCTTACGGCCTAGAATCGGCGTCTCATCAATGGTTGGGTTGTCGAGGCGGCGACCAATCTGCGCGTCAGCGCGCACGCCATCGGTGGTGCCGAAGATGGCGACTTCCGCCGTTGTGGAGCCGACTTGGAGCTTCACCCTCAGGGTCGCGGTTTCACCCGAACGTAGCGTGATGTCCTTGAGTTCCTGGTTGCTGAAGCCCTGCTTGGACACGCTGACCGTATAGGTTCCTGTCAGCGCGAGCGCGGGCAGCGTGGCGTTGCCCGCGCTGTCCGAGACGGCTTCGCGCACCGCGCCGGTCGCGGCGTTCGTCACGGCAACTTTGGCGTCTTTGATGACAGCGCCGGTTTGATCGCTCACGCTGACGATCAGTGCTGACGTATTGGGCGATTGCGCGGCGGCTGGCGCGGCCATCAAGGCCAAGAGCGCCAGCAACGGCAGCAAGCTCAGGCGATGCTTGGTGGTCATATAAATTCCCTCGTTGTTTTTGAGAATCGCTTCTCTCAATCGTTCTACTCGGATTTGATCGTTTGTTTGCGGATTGGTGCGTCAATCGTGCAGATGGCCTGATCTTACGAGGCAGGATGAATTACTACCAGTGATCGTAGCTGAACCCTGTGGCTGTGCATGATGGCGGGACAGTACCGCGCGCGTAAGCAAGCGGCGGCATCAAGCTTGCCCTCTTGGCTGAGCTGCCAACGGAACGCTTGCTCACACGTGCGGTACTGTCCCGCTGCGCGCTTTTACCGTAGACCTGAGTGAAAACCGAGCTAAACAGCACGCGATGTGGCCGGGCTGGAATTCGCCGAACGCAGCAGCAGATAGCAAATGATTGCCAGCAGCGCCACGAACGCAACAAAGACAATGATTTTTAGAATCCCCAGCACCGTGGTGAGAATCAACAGTCCGCGCCGCGCGCTCTCAAACACCAGCAACAGCGTCGTCGCCAGTGAAACCAGGGAAGCGACCAATTTGAATAGAAAACCCATTGCTGCGTTACTCCTCGTTACTCGCCAAGGCCAAGCCCGCCGCCTGTAGCTCGATGTCGCCACTGGCCGAGCGCAAACTGACCAGCGGCGCCGCGCCAGCGGTTGGTGGATTGGCATTGACCGATTTTTGATTGCGTTCGAGCGCCAGCCATTCAAAACCCCGCGCCCGCAAACGGCCCGAGGTTGTGCTGGCGTCGAGCCGAAACAGAATGTCGCGCGGCAAGCTCAGGCGCGTTTGACCGTTTTCATTGCTGGCCGTAAGGTCGCCCGCCAGTTCGTCATTGTGTGTAAGAGTGATTTTGCCGTTGCGCGATTTGACGCTGAGCGAACCGGCAAAATTTTGTACGGCAATGTCGCGCGTCGCTTCGATCTGAATCGCGCCTTTCAAATCCACCGCCGTCACCGCGCCGTTTTCCGCCGTGACGTGCACCGCGCCATTGCAGCGGGTTAATTTGATTGACTCATTCGTAGTGGCGATTTGAACGTCACCATTTACGCCCTCAGCCTCAACGCGCGAGTGGTTCGCCTTGACGAGTAAGTTGCCAGTGAGATTGCTCACGCTGGCGCGCGTGTTGCTCAATTCATCAAGCGTAACCAGGTTCTCTGCGGCAGGGAAGCCGACGGGCGCTTGGACTTCGCGCAACTCAAGCCTGCTGTTCGCAATGCTGGCGCGCACCGCACCCGTTAGTTGTTTGATTTGATAAGCGCCGCCCTCTGCCCGTAAGACCAGCTTGCCTTTGATCTCGCTCAGGCTCGCCCCCGCGCGCAAATTGTTGAGGGTCAAATCACCTTCGTGTTGCGCGACTTCGACGCGGCCGCGCGGGTCTTCGACGGTCAGCGCGCCCCGATTGCGCGCGCTGCTGACACTTCCGCAATTGCGCAGCAATTGTTCGCCACGCAAGTCCGCCAGCTTGACCGCGCCAGAGGCTTCGTTGATCTCGATGTTCGCCGTCTGCTGCGTTGGCAATTCGATCAGGAGGGAGGTGGAATACGTTTCTTTCACACGCTCGGCGTTGAGCACGAATTGCACTGTGCTCGCGTTGGCGGCGATTTGCAGGTGAATTTGCCGGGCGATGTCGCGCGCCTTTTCTTCGCTGCTGGCGCGGATGTGTTTGATGAGCTTGGCCGTGGCCTGGGCCGTCGCCGCGCCACGGATTTCAATGTCGCCATTGAACGTGTTGAAGAGCAGCCGCGCGTTGGCGGGCAGCTTGAAAGGTTGCGGCGCTTCGTCATCAACTCTGATCGGATTGCCAAGAACGTATTCGCCGACGCCTCCGATTGCGCTGATGCGCTCATTGACGCGCGCGAGCAGTTGGTTGTTGCGGCTGACATAATTGGCGCTCAATCCAGTGCCCGCAATCAGCAGCATGACAAAGATCGCGCCGGGACTGAGAGCGCGTGCCTGTTTGCTCAAGGGCGCTGTGGCCGTGTATTGGCGCAGCACGCGGCCCATCACAAAAGCCAGCAGAAACCAGAACCAATACCGCCCAATGATCGCTGTCAGGGAAGTTTCGCCGCGCAGGTTGATCGCCAGCAGGCTGCCGCCCAATGTCGTTAATAAGAGACTGCCGACCGGCGAGCGCGGATGGCGGTCAATGGCATAACCAGCCAACCGCACCAACCCTGCCAACACAAGGAAGAGCGGCCAGAATGTTTTGAGCATTTGCACCGCGTAGGCTTGCTCTGAAGCTCTGAAAAAGAAAACGCCCAAGCCGATTAACGCCACCCCCAGTAGAAATGTCGCCACTCGTTTGAGCATGATTACTTCACCGCGCCTTCCCCGTGACGTTTCAGCGCCATTGATCGAAACGGCGTTCGGCCCGGCGCTCGGCATTGACCAGATTGTTTTCGACACGTTCATACGGCGCGCCGATGACCGAGGGCGGATGGGCGGGCAGGTTTGGCAGCAGCGCCGGTTCCGTCCGCTGTTGCCGGTAATTGCGCAGTAAGAAAAGCCCCGCCAGAATCAAGATCAGGGGCCAGAAGCGTTGCACTTGATACGGATAAAAAAGATTGAGCAAGGTCAACACGCCAACGCCGGTCAGCATTGCGCCGAGCGTCGTCGTGTTCTCGCGCAGCATCCGTTTCAAGGCTTCGTCTTCGTGGCGCAGGTCTTCGCCCAATGAAACCCGGTGAGCAGTGCGCACCGCATCGTAGATCGAGAAGATATAGAAGGCCGCGCCGCCCAGAAACAACGGCAACTCGACCTGATGCGAGAAGATGTCCCCCAATTGCCAGAGGCTGATGGGGATGATGAAGTGCAAAAGCGATTTGATGTTCTGGCCGTTATACGCCGCGCCCAGCCCCGGGATGATGCCGAAAAGGCCCGCTATCAGCGGTGAACGCGCCGCCAGCGCAGGATTGACCGCAGCGCCGCCTTGTTGTTGACGGCGCAACGTTTCAACCCCGGTCACAATGCAATCCTGACAATAAGGGATGCCTTTGATGCGATGGTCACACGCTGTACAAAGACTGCGCTGGCAGCAGGCGCAATTGGCGGACGCCGGATTAGTTGAATGGAACGCGCAATTCATCAGAGTCAACGCTGCTCGTATCGCACAGCCTTTTGCAATTTGGGTGATGGGGCAGCCTGCGGCGCTTGTTCGGTAACCGTCGTGGCAGGTTGCAAGGGGTTCGGAGACGGTTCGGGCGCGGACGGTTTGGGCTGTTCGGTCGAAAGCACATGGCCCAATTGAAACGAAGCCCGCGCCAAACTATTTCGCGCCTGTTCGCTGGTTTGGTTGAATTCACTGAGCAGCCGTCCGGCACGCCCGTTGGCATGAGAGGCGAAACTTTCAAAGCTGCCAAAGCGCACGGAAACCAACAAGAGAATGGACGCCAGAATCAACCATGCGGCGGCCCATTGCGGCGCAAACACGCGCGCGGCAACTGTCCCCAGCAAACCGAAGCCGCCGAATTGTGACCAGAAAGTTTTGGTTTGTTGGCCGACCGTGGCCGAGACAATCCGCTCGGGCAAAGTGCTGGGCATCTCGACTTCCAGTTCTTTGACTTCGCGGCACATCTCAATGGCTTCTTCGATGCCCGCCATCAGACGGCGGCATTTGTGGCAATGTTCAAAATGCGCCTGGAAGGCCTGATGATCGGGCGCGAGCATCACGCCGTCAAAGTAACGTTCGATGAGCCGGTCGAATTCGCCGCAACTGAGCATCTCGCCCGCCGTGGTGGCCGCCAGGATGCGGGTTTCCAGTCCCGTCAACTCGGCCGCTTCGCCTTCGACAAACGCCAAACTGCCCATCATCTGCACCGTCTCACGGACATCGGTGTACAACTCGCGGCACTCGCGGCAAATCAGCCGATGCCCCGCGCATTCGGCCCGCACCCGCGCATCAAGCGCGCCGTCGAGATAATCAGAAAGTAAATCTTGGAAATCTACGCAATTCATTTTGTGAATCGGTTGTCGGTTGTCAGTAGTCAGTAACGGGTAAGCTACTGACTACTGACTGCTGACTACTTTAGTTAGAGCGTTTCGACGACTTTCATCCGTCGTAAAATCTTCGCCAGTTCGATGCGCCCGCGATTGATGCGCGATTTGACCGTGCCGATGGGGATGCGCAGGATGTCTACGATCTCTTGGTAAGTCAGTTCTTCGATGTCGCGCAAGATCACGCATTCGCGCAAATCGGGTTGCAACTTGGCAATCGCCGCGTGCACCTGTTTGGCGCGTTCGCCGCGTTCGACGCCGCGATCTGGGGCGTCGTGACGGCTTTCCAAGTGATAGGAATGGTCTTCGAGATCATCGCCGAGATCGGTGGGCGTGCGCCCCCGGCGGCGGTAATCGTCAATGACCAGGTTGCGGGCCAGCCGCATCAGCCAATTTGCCAGATCGCCGGCCAGCGGGTCGTACTGTTCGAGGGAACGGTAGACGCGCACGAAGACTTCCTGGGTCAAATCCTCAGCGGCTTCGTGGCGGCCCGTAAAGCGATAGGCCAGGTTGTAAACGCGCCGGGAGTAATCGTGTACGACCTGTTCCCATGCGGCGCTGTCGCCCGCACGGCAACGGCGCACTAATTCTGCATCCGAGATGTTCACAGATGCTCTTGCTCCTAGATTGCTTTGGTCTCTGCTAATCAAGGTCTTTACCTCTGGGTTATGAACCTCTAGTCCCAATTGTGTGGGTTATCTGTCTCCGGGGGCGATAACGTTGCGCGTTGGAAAAAGGTTCAGATAATTGTCCGGCAAGCCATCAGTTGCGCACTACTTGCCACTTACTTGATCGCTTTGACATTCGCTGGTTTGGCAAACAACTCGTCCGGCACCGGCGCGTCAGGCTGTACCGCCTGATAGTTGATGCGGCTCTCCTGAATGCCGTCTTTGTAAAAATCCACGATGTTGGGAAACTTAATCCCGCCATAATTGATATATTGAAAATATCGCACCTCGCGTTTGCTCAAGCCCTTACCATCGGCTTTTTCGTAGCTCAAGCTCATCGGCAAATGCGTGTAGCGGTCAAGCATCAGCATAACGACCCGCTCCGGGGCGAGCGTGATTTCAACAACGTCAGCGCGTTCACCGGGACGAGTCTCTTGTCGTCCATAAAAACGGATTTCGATGCCGGGGGTAATGGCAGCCACGCGCAGGATATGATCCAGCTCATTTTCGTTGCCTTCGAGAAAGTCTTTAATTTGCTTTTCGGATTGATCCTTGAGCGTTTCAGCGTCGCCATCATAAACCCAGCCGGTTTTCCCCACATTCACCTGAATGGTGCGGTCTTTCTTTTTTCCTTTGCCAAATTCCACCCGTTCCTTGTCGGGGTAAACGAGCCAATCGAGAAAGGTCTTGGGGGAAGTGGGATTCCCCTGGTCGAAGGGCGTGTATTGGCCGCTGGCGTGCAGTGTTTTGAATTTGAGGTAAGCGTCGCCGCCACGCGCTGTAATGGCCTGTTTTAGCAATTCACGTCCGCGCGTGATGTTTTGCGGATCTTTCGGATCGGCAATTTGCGCGAATGTGGAGGGCGTGAACACGGTCAGCAGTATCAGTAGCATTTCCGTGATGAGCCAAGAGAAGATGGTTTTGCCTTGAACTGTATGCACAGCTTACTCCGCCTAAAAAGAATTGATAACGATGATGCGGGCGGGATTATACAGCCAGTGTGACCGATTTGATAAGCAAGGGGCGGGTTAGTCGTTTGCAGACAGCACAGATGAAAAACGGCTGTTGGAACTTTGCGCCGTGCGGCGAATGATCTCGGCGGCGACTTCCAGTTTTTCACTGTCATTGAGCATCTCAAAGGTGCTCAACACGCGCTGCTTCAACGAATCACGCCACGTCCAACGCGTCAGCACGCCGGAGTTGAGCAATTTGTCGGCGATCTGCTGGCCGAAAATGCGGTCGTATTCGGACGGCGCGGGGTTCACCAGATACGAGACCATGAACTTGAGCACATCCGTTTGCAGTTTGGTATCGCTGACCGTCGTGCTGTAAACCTCTTTGAGCATAGGTACCGCCTCGAAAAAGGTATGCGCGGGAATCTCGCGGTCAGTGGCTGACGAGAGCAGTAACAGGAATTCCGGCTCAAACGGCAACAGGCTCTGATAAGAGAATTCCGTCCAGGTTAAGGCGCGGTTTTCATTGAGCTTCAACCGATTGGCGTTGCCGTCACCGAGCACCACGACCAATGCGTATTGCATCTGGGCGGCTTTCAGTTCGTTCAGGCGCGTTTGATACTCGAACTCAGAATGGGCCGTGATGACATCCGTGTGAATCAGGTCGGCATGCAGGTTCGGAAGCTGATTGGCTGTGCCGCTCAAAAGCGGATCAATGGTTTCCGGATTGCACTCCAACACCAGGACAGAGTGACTCTTATCCAGGCTACGCCCCAGGATGGCGTAATCATTCAAATTATGTGTTTGTCGTTGTAGCTCCGGCATCGTCGCCCTCCACATTGCACCTGCGACCCACACCAGACACCCGGCACCAGCACCAAGCAGTTCTAATTCGTTTTCACCTTCTCTTCGTAGCGCAGAATCATCCCGCGATCACCCACCGCCCAACCTTTGTGCGTGGATAAAAAGTAGACGCCGCGAATGCGGTTGCCGCGCGCCACGAAATCATATTGCCACGAGGCCCCGCCGTTATCCGTGCGCATCAGCGTCGTATCGTAAACCACCGCATCGGCGCCGCCTTCGCGCGGAGCCGCCGCCGCCGTCCAGCCGATGCCCGGCGTGAGGAATTGGGTGCTGTGCGCGGCCCGGCTGGGCGTGCGGTATTGTTCCCAATTCTTGCCGCCATCGCGCGTGTGCAGCGCGAAAAAGAAACGCCCCTCGCCGTCCATCATTTCCCCGGTGACGCTGCCCGTCTGCTGATCGCTGAAGCGCACGGAATGAAAAACGCCGGGCGTAAAACGGCCCGAACTATGCTGGGTTTGCACTGTCAGGGCTAAGCGCTTCCAACTCGTGCCGCCGTCGCTGGTGACGAAGATGCCACCGATGTGGCTTTTGGCCCGGCCATAAAAATTGCCGATCAACCAGCCTTGTTGCGAGTTCAGAAAATAGATGTCACGGAAACCAAAGTTGTAATTGGACGATTCTACCGGTAATCCGATCACTTTTTCTAAATCCGTATAGGGTTTCCATTCATTGCCCCCGTCCTCCGTCCTTAAAATCGTGGCGTTTTTCCCAACCGCCCAGCCATGCTGCGTATCGGTAAAGAAAACGCTTAAGATGTTGGGCAGGGATTTCTTTTGCCAGGAACGTCCGCCATTGGTGGTGCTCAGGACGATGGTTTCGGGTTCGCCATCATCGCGCCGGTTGATCTCGCCGAGCATCCAGCCGTTGTTCCAATCCACAAATTGAATCTGCGTGATGTTGGCGGCGGCGGCGCTCAACAAAGGCTTCCAGGTTTTGCCGCCATCGGTCGTGCGATACACCGCGCCCGCGTCGCCCGCCGCCCAGCCGGTCATCGAATCCACAAAGTAGATCGCCCGCAGGTTTTTGTCCGTCGCCGTGGTCTTGCGCACGATTTTCCAATTGTGGTTGGTGATGTCCATTTCACCCAGCGCGTCGGTGATAGGCGGGCCGGCAATGCGTGCGGCCGCCGCGACTTTCTCCGCCTCTTTCTCCGCATTGGTCGCTCTGCCACCTGTCGGCTCCGGTTCCCCTTTCGGTTCAGTCTTGGGCTCGTTCTTTGGATCCGGGGGCTTGGTTGGTTCGACAGGTTTCGTTTCAACCAGCGGCGTAGTTTTGGGATCGTGCGCCGCCGTTATTTGTGTTTGGGCCGGATTGGTTTTTACTTCGGCTGACGGCTTGCCGGAATTAGGTGCACCAGCGGTTTTTTCAGACGGATTCGGCAGCACTTTTGCGGGCGGCTTGTCCGCATTCAACGCGAGTTCTTTATCATTTTTGGCAGGCTTGGCAGGCTTGGCAGGCTTGGCAGGCTCAGGTCTGGTTGGCCTGGCTGATTCAGGCTTTTCCGCAGTGACCGGCGTTTCGCGGTGGGTTTCTGTGGGCGTCTCATACAACGTGATGATGTATTCCTTGATCCCGCCACGTTTGAGCGCGAGTTCGGCCTGTTGCTTCGCCTCTTCCTGATTACTGTAGCGTCCGAAACGCACACGGTAACGCGTGCCTTTGCCAGGGACGGTGGCTTTGACCAAATGGCCCTTGAGTCCGGCGGCGGCGAGTTTGGTCAGTTCTGCCTGGGCTTCCGCTTCGGTGGGCATCGAAGCGGTTTGCACGGTGAAAAGACGTGCTTGCGCCCAGCCTGTCAAACAGTATGCAGACAAGAGCAACATGGGGAAAATGATGCGGAACTTATTCATTGTTGATCTCTGCTCCTGAAACTCAAGCACCGCTGGCGGCAAATTCAAGACAGGGCTGAATCATAATTTCGTCTTTGCTCGAATTTGTCAGCGTGGTCTGCGCCGGACTCGCCCCAGCGCATGATTCTTCGCGACAGCAAGCGGAATTGATTTAAGCGGGCAACGGGGTAAATGACGCGGCGAACTATAGCACCAAAGCCGGCCCTTGTCGTGGCCTGACTTTCTGAAAGGCGGGCTGTCAAAGTTTTTGCGTAAGGACGTTTTTGAAAGAACGTGTGGCTCGCGTAGGCGTAGCGCAACCCGCCGAGGTTGCGCGGTATTGCAGCTACGGCCAGGGCTTCACTTGCGACAGCGCGCAACTTCGGCGGGTTGCGCTACGCCCGCCGGTGCATCCGTTTCTCCCCGCGCAAAACTTTGGCGCGCAGCCCTTTTCCAGGTTAGACAATTCCGGCAAGCGCTGCGGTTTACTTCGTTCTGCGCGGTAGATGTATAATACCGCCTCTCGTGAACGAAGACATCACGCACAATTTACGCAACAGCCTTTGGCTGGCGCGCTCGTTTTGAGAAGGGAAAGTTTATGCTGCAACCATCGCCAATTCGTCTCGCTTTGCTTTTTTGTTTGGGCACCTGTCTGGCCGCCTTACCGCCAGCCGCCGCGCAACAAACTCCGCAATCGCCTCCCACGACCAAACCCGCGCCCCAGAACAAAGACAACCGGTCGGACAGCAAAGACAAACAGAAAAAACCGCCCAATCGGGCCGATTCCAAAGCTGACCAGCCGACTGACAAGGATGATGTCGGCATCAAAATTAATACCGATTTGGTCTCGCTCGACGTGAGCGTGATTGACCAGAACAATACGCCGGTCTTCAATCTCGACAAAGACGTCTTCGCCGTTTTTGAAGACAAGGTCAAACAACAAATTGATAGCGTTAGCCGTGAAGAAGTGGCGCTCAGTTTCGGCTTGGTGATTGATACTTCCGGCAGTATGCGTTCCAAGCTGCAAATCGTCACCGATGCCGGGCTAGGTATCATCAAAACCATGCGGCAGGATGACGAAGCCTTCGTCGCGCAATTCAAAGCCGAGCCGGAACTCGTGACCGACTTCACCCACGACAAGCGCGAATTGGAAGAGGCGCTGGGCGAACTTTACACCAGCAGCGGCACAGCCTTGCTCGACGCCATCATCGCCACCGGCGACTATGCGCACGAGAAAGGGAAGCAGCGCCGCAAGGCCATCATCGTCATCACCGACGGTGTCGAAAAGAACAGCGCCGTCAAAGAAAAAGAAGTGCTCGACGCGATCAAGGAAGACGAAGTGCAGGTTTACCTGGTTGGCTTTGTGGACGAAGACGATAGCGGCGGTATCTTCGGCAAATCCGGCGCGAAGAAGGCCAAAGATTTGTTGCAACGCATCGCCGATGATTCGGGCGGGCGGGCCTTTTTCCCCAAAGATGTCAGTGAGATGGGCGAGATTGCCAAACAAATTGCCAAAGACCTGCGCACGCAATATGTCCTCAGTTACTACCCCTCGAATGACAAACGCGACGGCTCATTCCGCTCCGTCAAAGTTCAAGTCGCACCCAAGGACAATCGCAAACTGATCGCGCGCACGCGCCAGGGCTATTACGCCAAGAATGAAAAGGGCGAAACGGTGCAAGGCAGCAATCGGAAAACGCGCGGCAGCAACCCCTAACGCGGCAGTGATCCGATCCTATGGGCAATCCTCCAATCCGAAATTCGACCACGCGCTTTTCCGATCGCGTGGATAACTACGTCAAATACCGGCCCGGCTATCCGCCCGGTGTGCTCGAATTTTTGGCTGCCGAAGTCCGGCTCACATCCAACGCGGTGATCGCTGATCTTGGTTCCGGCACGGGCTTTTCGGCCAAGCTGTTTTTGGACAATGGCAACGTCGTTTATGGCATCGAGCCGAACCCTGAAATGCGCGTCGCCGCC
This sequence comes from Acidobacteriota bacterium, assembly GCA_016196035.1. Classification (NCBI taxonomy): domain Bacteria; kingdom Pseudomonadati; phylum Acidobacteriota; species Acidobacteriota bacterium. The sequence goes on from JACPYM010000065.1 coordinate 15,723, forward strand.
GAAGCCTTTTTGCGCGGCTATCCAAACTTCCGCAGCCTCGCGGGCACTGCCGAAGCCACCACGCTGCCGGCTGACAGTGCCGATTTCGTGGTCGCCGCCCAGGCCTTTCACTGGTTCGATGTCGCGGCAGCCAGCACCGAAGCCAAACGCATTTTGAAGCTGGCTGGCTCCGGCATCCTGTTATGGAACGACCGCCTCACCGCAGGCACACCGTTTTTAGAAGCCTACGAAGACCTCCTACTGCGCTTCGGCACCGATTACGCCCAAGTCAATCATCGCAATGTCCAGGCCATTGACCGACAGGCCATCACCCAGTTTTTCGGCCATGCGGATTGGCGCTTGCACACTTTGCCGAATGTGCAGTTGTTTGATTATGAAGGGTTGCAGGGACGCTTACTTTCTAGTTCCTATGCGCCGTTGGCTGGGCATCCGAATTACGAGCCGATGTTGCAACGCTTGCGCGAGATTTTTGCCGAATATCAGGAGCAGGGCACGGTGCGCTTTGCATACGAGACGCAAGTCTATTTTGGCGCGCTGCGGTGAGTGTTGCCCTTGTAGTAACGAATTGATTCGTTACGCTGCGGCGCGAATCAATTCGCCGCTACAAAGGAATCTGGTAGCTACCTTGCCGGTTCATTCCTCAATCAACTTGTGATACCGCCCCAGCCAATACGGCAACAAAAAGTATGCACCGTCATCCTCGCTGCGCCCGCCATTGCCGCCGTCCAGCCGGTATGGATTGCCATTCCATTTGCTCATCGGTAACTCATCGTAAGGCAACACGATCAGCGCCTGTTTGCGTCCGAACCGGTCGGCCAGCAAGTCGCGCGGCACATCCAGCCGGTGCGAATTCGTGACCGTCCATTCGATTTGCTCCAGCGGAATCTCGCGCAAGGTGCGCACCGCTTCTTCGCGGTCGAACTCCTGGCTGCCGCTGCCTGCGGCGTAGATGAAATTCCAGAGCGGGTTGCGTTCGGGCCGTTCGATCTGCCAGGCGCGTTCGAGACTGTCAGCATAAATCTCGCGCAGCTTCGGATCGGTTTCGTATTGCAGCAGCGGATAATACGAGAGGAACGCCAGTTCGTCGTCGGAATGATTGACGTGGCCAGGGATGTTGATCTTTTGGTTGCGCAGCAGCAGGTGGTAGCGGTGCTTGCTAATCAGTTCGTCGTAATGCCGCTGATACTTGGTGCGATTGGCCTCGCTTTGCGTCACGTGCATGGCCGTGCGCAGATGCGCCAGCAAATGCAGCGCGCGCAAACCCGTTTCATCCGGGTCATCCCAGATCAAATCCGGCCCCCACCAACCCCAGCGCGTGTGCTTGCCGTCCACGTCAATGAGTTGGTAGTCGTTGTCCAGGATGTGATTGGTGATGCGGTCGAGCGTGGCGGCCAGTTGTTTTTTCTCAGCTTCGTCGGCGACCAGATCAAAGTAAATCGGGAAGACGAAATAGTGCCCGACGATCTCATCCGAACTGGTATCGCCTTTCCAACGCCAGACGCCGTCGGGCGTGTCGTGCCATTCGCCGTCGCCGGGTTGCAGGTCTACGCCTTTCTTGATGAAGGAGCGCGCCGGGAAGCCGGGCAGGCCGGTGATCTCTTCCAAGCGCAAGAGCGCCTGCATCCCTTGTTTGGCATTGGCGCGCGCCGCCGCCTCGCCCGTGACTTTGAAGCGGAAGGCTTCCGCCGCGACATACATCGCCGTCCACAAACCATCGTTGTCGCTCGACACCGTCTGATTGCTCGACAAATCGCCAGGCACGCGCAGATGCGAATCCGAAGTCTGGCCCCAGCGCACGTGCCGCTGTTGCACGCGCTCAGAAAACGCCTGGGCTTTTTGGGCCAGCGTCATTGGCTGATGCTCGATGCGGCTGAAGCCTTTGGGTGTTTCCAGCCAAACGACAATGCAATCGGGCGTATTGCCGGGCGCGCGTTTTTCAAACCCGATGCCGGTGATTTCATCGGCGGGCAGCCAGCGCAGCCCGGCGAAGTACTGAAAAGAATCAGTGTGTTCATCAAAGCGAATTGCGCCGCGCTTGGTGCCGAACCAGAGCACGGTCGGGCTTTCTTCGGCAATCACGGTGATCTCGTTGTAAGGCAGCGGGCGGTTGGGAAACGGGCGCACGATGCTTTGTCCGCCTGGCGTGGGCCGCATCTGTTGCACGATGCCGTGGGACGTGCCGATCAGCGTGCCGAGTTGATAAGTCTGGCAACGCGGCGAACGTTGAATAAGGACGCGCCCTTTGGTCATTTGCCGGAACTCGGCGGCGCTGTGCACCGTGCGTGTTTTCTGGTGAAAGCGATACGGCGGCAACGCCCCGCCATTTGACGTTTGCGCGAAGTTACAGACGCCAATGATGCAAAGCAGCACGATAGGATTGAGTGATTTCAATTTGCTCATGGGGAAACTCCTGGCCCAAACAACTGCCAACTGCCAACTGCCAACCGCCAACCGCCAACCGCCAACCGCCAACTATTTCTTTTTCGCTTTGGGTTTGGCAGGTTCAGGCAGGTAATTGACCTGCATATCGTAATGATCCACGAACTCTTTTTTCTTGCCGTTCATCCCGTACAGCTTCAATTGATAGCGGCCCGGCGCGTGGCTGCGTTTGGCGAAGGTCAGCGGGATGTTCAGACCGCTGGCTTTTTTCAACTGCTCGCTCCAGGCGATGCGCTTGCCGTTGGCGTCGGTCAATTCGACAAAATAGCTCTGATAGCCTTTGTCCTGGGCTTGGCGCAACACGACGGTGAAGAGCGCCAGATTGGGCGGCACGTCAACGGTGGAGAAGGCGTCTTTTTTCGGATTGGCGGCGCTGACATCAGCTTGTTTAACGGCGGCTGAATCCAGTTCCACCAGCGGCGCGCCGAGTTGCGGTTTGGAAAGCTGATTGAGTTCCTGCAACAGGCGCGCGTTTTCGGCGATCAAGTCCGCGCGATTGTCGAGCATCTCGCCGGTTTCCTGGGCTTCGATCTTGGCTTTGAGTTGCGCCATCTTTTCCTGCGTCTCGGCAATGCGCGTTTTGAGTTCGTCGGCATCTTCGGCTTTGGCCTGCGCCTGTTGCAGGCCGAGCCGGGTTTTCAGCACTTTGTTTTCCAAAAACAGCGCGCCCACCCAGGTGCCCAACGAAAGCGTCGCGACGGCCAGTCCCGTCAAGGCCACGGCGAGGGTGGGTTGCAGATGCAGGAAATGCAGCGCCCGGTGCAGCAGGGAAGGCGTTGGCTCAGGCACGGCCTGGAAATCGGCCAGCGACGTGATCTTGGTTTGCGATTTCATCAGCGGTTTTTGCGCCAGTCTCTGTGGGTAACTTTGGGTTGTCTGTGGGAGATTTTCAGTCATTGCGTCTGTGCCGTTGGTTGAGTGGGGTGATCGGCAACGAGTAAGCCGCATCTTAGGGGAGCGCGTCGCAAAGGGCAACCAGACGGTTTAGCAGTTGCTCCATATTCCAGGGCTTTTGCAAAGTCGCCAGCCGAAACGCCCGCGCGGCTTGGCTGATTCCTGATTCCCGATTCCTGATCCCTGATAAAGAAAATGCAGCGGATTTTTATTGTTCAGGGGTCAGGAATCGGGAATCAGTAGAGTGTCTTTGTTGGAGGTTTTGAGGACTTTGCAAAAGCCCTGGTTTAACGGTTGCTACATACTCGCCGCCTTTTCTCAACTCAATGCAAACTGTGCGCCCGTTTGGCTGACGCGGCCTTCGGCGGCCAGCTTTTCCAGATGCGCCTGCACGGAAAGTTCCGCCAGTTGGTGCAAGGCGGGCGGTGTGTCGGTATAAACCGTGGCGACAATCGCCGGGATGGTTTGCGGGCCGGCTGCGAGCGCCGCCAGGATGCTGTCTTCGCGGGCCTGGCGATGCGCGAGATACTCTTCGATCTTGCCGCGCGCATCGGCGAGGACGGGGCCGTGGCCGGGCATCAAGGCGGTCAGTTTGGGCAGCGCCAGATAGCGGCGCAGCGAAGCCAGATAATCATTCAAATTGCCTTCGGGCGGCGCGATGACGACGGTGCCGAAACCGACGACGCAATCACCGGTCAGCAGGGTGCCGGTGCGTTCTTCGTGAAAGCTCAGATGACCGCGCGCGTGGCCGGGCGTCCACAACGCGCGCAAGCGCCATTCGAGGTCATCGCGCTGATTCCTGAGCACGATCAATTCGTTGTCTTCGATCAAGCGGTCAACACGGGCTTCGCCGTTTAACGCATCGGCGGTCAGCCGATGCGTGGCAACGGGCAGGTTGAAACGTTCGGCCACATGCATCACGTCGCCGATGTGGTCGGGGTGCAGGTGCGTGATGATGATTTCGCGGAAGCGGCGGCCCTCGGCCAGCAATGATTCCAGCACCGCGTCGAGCCGTGCCTGTTCGTCAGGATAGGGCGAACCCGGATCAATGATGACCTGCTCTGCGCCGCCGACGATGTAACAGTTGGTGTGCGTGGCGGGCGGAATCGTCGGCGTGCGCAAGGGGCTGAGAAAAAAGCCCTGACGCATCTCGATGCGCTGTTCCCACAGATCGCGCGTGTCTTGGGGGATGTTGTGCAGGCGCGGCGCGAAATCGTGCGCCCCTTCGGCCAATGCCAGCAGCGCCGTCAAAATCGGCGTGACGATCAAACAGCCGCCGTCCGTCCAGCGTTGCAAGGCTTCGTGCGGGCGCAGCCATTCGCCCGAAGCCAATTCGCCTTCCTGCACGTCTGTCTCTTGCCCTTCGGGCAACCAAGCCGTAAAGAAGCGCGTGTCGTAACGGCGCGGCGACGAGGCCGGCGTACACCAGCGCGGTGCTTCGGTCAGCCAGGCGGCGTCGAGCGACAAGCCCAGATCGGTCAGTAAATTTTTGAAGCTGATTTGATTGCCGTGCAATTGCTGCCGCAATTCAACGCGGCGGGCGGCGGGGATAGCTTCAGCGCCGTGCGCCAACAGCACGCCAGTCTCTTCAAAAATTTCGCGGATGGCGCACACGCGGATGGCGGCGGCTTTGGCATCCGCATCATCAGGACAATTCGCCAGCGGGATCGCGGCATCCTCCGCGTCCAACTGGCCGCCGGGGAAGGCGTGAAAGCCGCCCATGAACGCGAGCTTGTATGAACGTTTGACCCAGAATACTTTGGGGTCATCAGGTTCGCGCAGCAAAATCATGGCGGCGGCGTCGCGGGGCGTGACAGGTGGTTTGAGCGTTGGTGGTGTCATGGGTTTTAGGCGTCCAAATTTGTCCACATTTGGTTGGGTTGCTTGGAAGCTGCGACAATGTAACTGAAATGCCTGCTTGCCACAAAGCGCGGCGTTATCGCGTGTGCGCTGGCTTGGTTGAACAATTGCTTTTGAACTTCGGTTAACAATGCAAGAGAGGTCGGCGCGTATGAAAATCTTGATTACCGGAGCCACAGGCTTAATCGGCAAAGCCCTGAGCCAGGCGCTGGTCGCGGATGGTCACCAGATCGTTGTGCTGACGCGCAACCCCGAACGTGCCACGGGGATCGTGGGAGCTACGGCGTATGCCTGGCAGCCTGAACATGAGCCGCCGCCGGTTGCCGCGTTTGAAGGCGTGACTGCCGTCATTCATTTGGCCGGTGAAAATGTCGCTGCGCGCTGGACGACGGAGCGCAAGCGCCGCATCCGGGACTCGCGTGTGTTGGGGACGCGCAATCTGGTGCTGGGCATGCAACAAAGCGCTGTGCCGCCGTCCATTTTCATCGCCGGTTCGGCGGTTGGAATTTATGGCTATCGTGGCGCTGAACAACTGACGGAACAAGCTGCGCCGGGCACAGGTTTCCTGGTTGATCTTTGCCGTGAGTGGGAAACCGAGAGCGAACAGGCGCAGGCGTTTGGCGCGCGCACCGTGATGTTGCGCACGGGCGTTGTTTTAAGCCGCGCCGGGGGGGCTCTGAAAACCATGCTCCCGGCCTTTCGGTTCGGCGTCGCAGGCAAACTGGGTGACGGGCGGCAATGGTTCCCGTGGATTCACATTGCCGACATCGTGGGGCTGTTGCGCCACGCTCTGTTAAATGAAACGGTGCGCGGCCCGTTGAATGGCGTCGCGCCCAATCCCGTCACGAATGCGGAATTCACCAAAGAGCTGGCGGCGGTGCTGCATCGTCCGGCCTTGCTCCCCGTGCCCAAATTTGCGCTTGAATTATTGTTCGGCGAAATGGCCGCAGTGCTGTTGGCGAGCCAGCGCGTGGTGCCGGAAGCCGCGCTGAAAGCCGGCTATCAATTTCGCTTTCCGTGGTTGCATGAGGCGTTGCGCGAGTTGTTGGCAAAATGATTTACCGCGGTTACAGGGCCGATTGGTGCGGTACGGGGAGTGGTGGCAACCTGGTTCTGCGGCTGTTGTAGTCTGCGGAGACACCAGATCACCATCGTTTCCCGTACCGCACCGGCAGCCGCGCCGCTTTCCCGTATAAGCAACCGCAAACCGAGCTAGGGTTTCCGTTGCGCCATCTCATCAAAGAAGCCAAATACATCCGGCAAGGCTTCCTGCACAATGACCAGATGTTCGACATCGGGGTATTCGCGGAAGCGCACGCTTCTGACGTTGGCCTTCTTCAATTCGAACGCCAGTTTGCGCGCATTGCTGTAGCCGAAATCCTGCACGCCGACGCACACGAAGAAGGGTACTTCGATCAATTCATCAGACTCTTTGACGCTGCCACCCCCGCCCAGCGCGGCCACGGCGGCAAAGCGATTGGGCGTCGCCGACGCCGAAGCGATGGCTTGTGAAGCGCCCATCGAATGACCGAGCACAAAGACGCGCTGCCGATCAACCGGGTAAAGCTTATCAATCGCATCAATGATCTGGCTGGCGCGATTGGGCGTGAACCCCGGCGAGCCGCGCGGTGAAACCAGCAGCCAGCCGCGCGCTTCGCTGAGCGTCGCAATCTTGCCCTGGCCGTAACCATCAAAAAACATATTCTCGCTGCCGCCCGCGCCGTGCATGGCGATGACCAGCGGCAAACGCGCGCCGCTTTTGACGGCGGCGGGCGCGAGTAGGCGCACCGGCACCGCACTGCCCGGCAAAACCAGCGTCAGCCAGAACTGACCCGTTTTGCGTTGGCCGTAAAAGCTCCGGCCCAGCCCTGCTTCGCGCAAGGCATGCTCGCTTTCGGCCAACAGGCGGGCGGCGGGCAGATTGGTTTCAAGCGCGGCTTTTTGGGCCAATTGTTCAAGCTGGTTGACCAACGCGCGCGCCGATTCACCATCGGTGGAAATTTGCGGCAGGGCAGTGGCGGATTTTTGCAATTGTTCCAGCCGCTCTTTCAGTTTGCTGACCACGGAAATGGTTTGCTCGCTGCTGGCCAGCAGTTTGTTGTTCAACAGAATCTCGTGGCGCAGGGTGTAATCGGCTTCGGCCAGCCCTTTGAAGAGCAGTTTGTCATTGAGCGGCAGCGTGCCGAGCTTGGTTTCGTAAGGAGCACCGACCACCTGTTTGCCGCGCAGCAGCGTCAGCCGGAGCTTGGTGGCTTGCGGTTGAATGCCGCCGGGCGCTTGGTAAGCCTGGTTGACTGTATATGGCAAGGCGAGTTCCGCCGCGTCAAATAAGCGGCTGTCGGGTTTGACGAAGAGCGATTCGGCCCAACGCGCAAAGGGCGTCGGTTCATTCGGCCAGCGCAAATCCATGCGCGCGGCATCCAGTTCGCGCGCGGCTTCGCTGAGTTTGAAGCCGAAAAACAATTGCACGGCTTGTTGCAAATGCAGGACTGCCGCGCGGCGCGATTCGCCGTTGTATTGCGTGTCCCAGGCGGCTTCGCACGCGCGCAGTCGTTGTCCCAATTCAAAGCGGTCGGCTTGCGCCGGCGCCGTCCGAGCAGCCAGGCAGAGCAAGCAAAGCAAGAAGCAGATTCGTGGTTTCATCGTGTTTCCCAGCCAGTGGATGTTCTATCGAAGGACGTTGCGTTAGGGATGCTGCGGAATTGCACCGGGATTTTACCGCGCCGGTTGTGACCGTGTACAGCCTGCATTTGATGCACATAGACTTTCGCTAAACGCTTCAGTAACATTGCCGCGCTTTCTGGATTGATCAATTCCCACATCCATTGGATACACATTGCACAGGCCGTCACACGATGGTGAAGCGGCAGCGAGGGTTTACGATGAGGCGGAACATTCAGCTTTTCTGCACGCTGGCAGCGTGTTTGTACGCCAGCCTTCAACTGGTTCCAACGCAGGTGGCCGGGCAAGGCGCCAAACCTGTGGCGCGTGGCGTGGATTTCAACCGCGAGATTCGTCCGCTGCTGTCGGACAACTGTTTTCAATGCCACGGCCCCGATGAAAAGCAGCGCATGGCGAAACTGCGCTTCGACACCAAAGAAGGCGCGTTTGCCAAGCCGGGCGTGATCGTCGCGGGCGACGCCGCCAATAGCCGTTTGTTCAAACGCGTCAGCAGCACCAATCCCGCCACCCTGATGCCGCCGCCGCCAAGCGGGCACAAGCTGACCGAACAGCAAATCGCTACGCTCAAACGTTGGATTGACGAAGGCGCGCCGTGGAATGAGCATTGGGCCTTCAGCGCGCCCAAACGGCCCGCACTGCCGGCGCTCAAACAAACGACTTGGCCGCGCAATCCGATTGATCACTTCATCCTGGCCAAACTGGAGAAGGAAGGCTTGAAGCCAGCGCCCGAAGCCGACAAGCCGACCTTGTTACGGCGCGTTTCGCTGGATGTGACGGGCCTGCCGCCCACGCTGGCTGAAGTGGATGCTTTTCTGGCTGACAAGTCGCCCGATGCGTATGAGAAGGTTGTAGATCGTTTGCTGGCCTCGCCGCATTATGGCGAACGGATGGCACTGCAATGGCTAGATCTGGCGCGTTACGCCGATACGCACGGCTACCACATTGATTCGCATCGTGACATGTGGCCGTGGCGCGATTGGCTGATCAAGGCGTTCAACGCGAACAAACGCTACGATCAATTCACGATTGAACAGTTGGCCGGTGATCTATTGCCGGATGCCACGCTCGAACAGAAAATCGCGTCGGGGTTCAACCGCAACCACATGATTAACTTCGAGGGTGGCGCGGTGCCCGAAGAGTATCAGAACGAATATGTGATTGATCGCGTCGAAGCCACTGCGACGACCTGGATGGGCCTGACGATGGGCTGTGCGCGCTGCCATTCGCACAAATTCGACCCCCTGTCGCAAAAAGAGTTTTATCAGTTTTACGCCTTCTTCAATAACGTGCCCGAAAAGGGATTGGATGGGAACACCGGCAACGCGCGCCCTTTTTTGCCGCTGCCTACCGACGCGCAAAAAGCCAGGCAGGAAGAGTTGACCAAGGCCATCGCCGATCACGAATTCGCGCTCAGCGATAAAAACGTTGCGCCGCTGCAAGTGGCTTGGGAGCAAGGCTTGTTGGGCAAACTGGCCGTGGTGCCGGTCAATGGTTTGATTGCGCACTACGATTTCGACGGCAGCCTCAGCGATTCATCCGGGCGCTATCAAAACGGGCGCACGGCGAAAGGCGATCCCACGTTTAGCGGCGGCATAGTCAGCCGCGCCGTCAACCTCGACAACCAAACCGAATTGCGCTTCGGCAACGTGGGCGCGTTTGAGCGTGACAAACCATTCACGCTGGCCGTCTGGTTGAAGCCGGGCATTGGCAAAGCTAACACCTTCGTCTTTCAAAAAATCAGTGACGAAGAGACGCGGCGCGGCTACGAATTGAGCATCGAGAACACGCGGCTTTACGACATTCAGAAATACGCCGGACAGTTGAAGCTGCGCCTGACTGCGCAAAGGCCCGGCAATGCGTTGGAAGTGCGCACGCAAGGGTTGCTGTACACCAGCGAATGGCGGCACGTAGCGATTGCTTACGACGGCTCGGGCAAAGCGGCGGGCGTGCAAATCTATTTCAACGGCGAGCGGCAGGAATCGGACGTCTTGCAAGACAGCCTAAACGGTTCGATCAAGAGCGACGCCGAATTGATGATCGGGACGAAGATCGCGGGCAAGGCGTATGGCGGCGGGATTGACGATCTGCGCTTGTACGAACGCGCGTTGACCGCCAGCGAGATCGAACAATTGGCCGTGCACTATCCGATGCAAACGATTCTGTCGGGCGTCAGCGGCAAACGCACCAAAGAAGAGAATGAACGGCTGCGCGAATACTTCCTGACGCGCATTGCGTCTGAATCTTTGCACAAGCAATACGCCGAATTGAAAGAACTGAAAAAGCAGAAGACCGCCTACGACAAAACCGTTGTCACGACGATGACGATGATGGAACTGGGCAAGCCGCGCGACTCGTTCGTGCTTTCGCGCGGCGATTACCGCAACCAGACCGAAAAGGTCTCACCCGGCGTGCCCGCCGTCTTGCCGCCGCTGCCCAACGGCGCGAAGGCGAATCGGCTGGCGTTGGCGCAATGGCTGATAGACCCGAATCATCCGCTGACGGCGCGCGTCGCGGTCAATCGTTATTGGCAAATGTACTTTGGCTTTGGCTTGGTGAAGACGGTTGAGGATTTCGGTTCGCAAGGTGAGCCGCCTGTCAATCAGGAATTGCTGGACTGGCTGGCCTGCGAGTTTATGGGAAAAGTGGTCGGCAATCCGCAATCCGCAATCCCCAATCCGCAATCAAAAGGCTGGGATGTGAAGGCGCTGCAACGGCTGATCCTGACTTCGGCGACCTATCGCCAGTCGTCAAAGGTGACGCCGGAATTGCACGACCGTGACCCAGAGAATCGCTTGCTCGCACGCGGGCCGCGTTTCCGGCTGCCAGCCGAACTGGTGCGCGACAATGCGCTGGCGGTGAGCGGATTGCTCAACGATACCATCGGCGGGCCGAGCGTCTTCCCCTATCAACCGCCCGGTTTGTGGGAAGAGATGGCCTTTGGCGACGGCTTCTCGATGCAAGCGTATGTGCAGAGCCACGGCGCGGATTTGTACCGCCGTTCGATGTACACGTTCTGGAAACGCACCGTGCCGCCCGCGACACTCTCGACCTTTGACGCGCCAGATCGTGAGAAATGCGTGGCGCGCCGCGCGGTGACCAACACGCCGTTGCAGGCGCTGGTGACGCTGAACGATCCGACTTACATTGAAGCCGCGCGCGTATTGGCCGCGCGCGTGTTGCGTGACGGCGGCAAGGATGCGAGCAGCCGGATTGCGCTGCTGTTTCGACTGGCAACGGCGCGCAAGCCTTCGTTGCAAGAGGCGAAGGTGCTGCGCGAATTGTTGACGCAGCAGTTGGCGCTCTATCGCGGCAATGTGGCGGCGGCGGAAAAGCTGTTGACGGTAGGCGAGTCAACGGTGGATGAGAAACTGGAGCGGGCGGAATTGGCGGCGTGGACGGTGGTGGCGAGCACGATTTTGAATTTGGATGAGACGATTACGAAAGAGTGACTGAATTATGAAATGGCTACTTGAAGCTGGCGCTGGTTCAGGCTGCCCAAAAATTGCTTCCAGTAAGTAGTGCGGAGGAATGACGTGAATTCATTGAATGAACCTGAATTGCAACTAACTCGGCGACAACTCTTCGGCCTCAGCGCCAAAGGCATCGGCCTAGCAGCCCTTTCCGCCTTGCTTCAACAAGACGGTTACGCGACGCAAGAGCCTAACGCCCGCGACGCTAAAACCGGCGGCCTCGTAGGCGTCCCGCACCACACGCCAAAGATCAAACGCATCATCTACCTGCACCAATCGGGCGGCCCCTCGCAACTCGACACCTTTGATTACAAACCCGCGCTCGAAAAGCTGCACGGCACCGAACTGCCCGACTCGGTTCGCAACGGCCAGCGCATCACCGGCATGACTTCGGGGCAGAGCACGTTCCCCTGCGCCAAATCCATCTTCCAATTCAAACAGCACGGCCAGTCGGGCGCGTGGGTCAGCGAACTGTTGCCGCACACGGCCAAACTCGCAGACGACCTGACCATCATCAAAACGATGAATACCGACGCCATCAACCACGATCCGGCGATCACCTTCATCCAGACGGGCTTTCAACAACCGGGCCGCCCCAGTATGGGCGCCTGGGTTTCGTATGGCCTGGGCAGCGAGAATCAAAGCCTGCCCGCTTACATCGTGTTGCTCTCGACTGCGCATGCGCTCAACACCGATCAACCGCTGTTTTCGCGCCTCTGGTCGAGCGGCTTCCTGCCTTCGTCATATCAAGGCGTGCGTTTGCGCGGCGGCGCGACGCCCGTGCTCTATCTGGATGATCCGCCGGGCGTAGACAAAAAAACGCGGCGTCAGATGCTGGACGCGGTCGCCAAGCTGAACAAGCTGAAACACGACGAATATGGCGACCCCGAAATCGAAACGCGCATCGCGCAATACGAGATGGCCTATCGCATGCAAACCAGCGTGCCCGACTTGATGGATTTATCAAAAGAACCCGATAGCGTCTTTGAGATGTACGGCCCCGAAGCGCGCCGCCCTGGCACTTACGCGGCGAACTGTTTGCTGGCGCGGCGGCTGGCCGAACGCGGCGTGCGCTTCATACAGCTTTACCATCGCGGCTGGGATCAGCATAACGACCTGCCGCGCGATCTGGCCTTGCAATGCGGCGGAACCGATCAACCGACGGCGGCGCTCGTACAGGACTTGAAACAGCGCGGCTTGCTGGATGACACGCTGGTCGTCTGGGGCGGCGAATTCGGGCGCACGGTCTATTGTCAAGGCAAGCTGACCGAAGCCAATTACGGGCGTGATCATCACCCGCGCAATTTTTGTATGTGGCTCGCCGGGGGCGGGTTGAAAAAAGGCCTGGTGTTGGGCGAGACGGACGATTTTAGCTACAACGTCGTCAGCGATCCGGTTTCAGTTTTCGATTTACAGGCGACAATGCTGCATTTGCTGGGCATTGATCACAAACGGCTGACGTATAAATTTCAGGGGAGGCATTTCCGGCTGACGGATGTGCACGGGGAATTGGTCGAGAAGATTTTGGCTTGAGGAGCAATCGAAATGGCGACACCGCAATCCAAATTGAGCCTGTACAGCGTGGAAGATTACTTGGCTATCGAACGCTCGACTGACGAGCGGCACGAATTCCTGGACGGCCAGATTCTGGCAATGGCGGGCGAGAGTCCGGCGCATAGCACGATCTGCACCAATCTGATTGCTGAATTGGTTACGCAACTCAAGCGCACACCTTGTCTGGTGTGGACGAAAGATTGCAAAGTGCGCAGCGGCCCGGAACCCACGCGACGCCGCAGTACCAAAGGGCTTTTCTCCTATCCCGACTTGGTCGTTGTTTGCGGCGCGCCGGAATTTCACGACGAGCATCAGGATGTGCTGGTCAACCCCAAAGTCATCATCGAAGTCCTCTCTGCCAGCACTGAAGCCTTTGATTCCAATGAGAAGCTACGGCGTTATCAATTGTGGAATCCCATGCTGAACTATTACTTCTTGGTCGCGCAGCTTGACCCGGTCATCTATCACTACGTGCGCCAAGCGGACGGCGGCTGGTCGTATTACACCTATCAGGGTTTGACTGAGCGCGTCGAAATCAACTCCATTGGTTGCGCATTGGCATTACGGGATGTGTACGACCGTATCATTTTTTCCGAGGAAGAAGACGCCGTCGTGCCTGACCAAGCTTGAGCAAGGAATTGAACTATGAACACGAATAATCCTGAGATGGACGCTTTGAAAACACGCCTCAAAGCGATGTGGATGGCGGGCGATTTCGGGCAGGTCGCCAAGCATATTGCAACGGGGGCGGAAGAGTTTATTGCCCGCCTGGCGCTCAAGCCGGGTGTGCGCGTGTTGGATGTCGCTTGCGGCAGCGGCAATCTGGCGCTCCCGGCGGCACGGGCGGGCGCTATCGTTACTGGTGTAGACATCGCTCCGAATTTGATCGAACAGGCACGGGCGCGCGCCGCCGCCGAAAACCTACCCATTCAGTTTGACGAAGGCGATGCTGAGAATCTGCCCTACGGTGACGCCGCGTTTGATGAAGTCGTAACGATGTTCGGCGCAATGTTCGCGCCCCGCCCTGAACTGGCGGCGGCGGAACTGGTGCGTGTCTGCCGACCCGGTGGGCGCATTGCGATGGCGAACTGGACGCCGACCGGATTCGTCGGCCAGATGTTCGCTCTTGGCAGCAAACACGTGCCCCCGCCGCCCAATCTCCCGCCGCCGGTCAAATGGGGCGAAGAGGAAACCGTGCGCGAACGGCTGCGCGAGGGCATTGCCGATTTACAACTGACGCGGCGACTGTGCCACTTCAACTATCCCTTCCCGCCCGCCGAAGTCGTCGAGTTCTTCCGCACCTATTTCGGCCCCACCCAGCGCGCCTTTGCCGCGCTCGACACCGAGGGACAGGCTGCTTTGCGCCGCGACCTTGAGCAGTTGTGGACAGAGCATAATCAGGCTACCGACAACACAACGCAGGTGGATGGCGAGTATCTCGAAGCTATCGCCATCAGAAGCTAGGTGGTCTGCAAAAAGTTCTTTGACAAGTCTTCAACAAGTCAACCAGAAGTTCCCAGAAAGAACGCCAGCTTTAACTAACCGTTCCTGCCGACTCAAGGCATAAAGATAACGACACGCGCTATCGGCAGAAGCCTCGATAGGCTGTGTTTGACGGTTTGCTAAGGCGCGCCCTTTGACGGAACGAAACAAATGATCAGCGGCATTCAATTCCGGGCAAGCTCGTGGCAACAACCGGACTTCAAGGTTTAGCGCTGCCGCTGTCTCCAAACTGTCTTCGGCGGTATGCGGTGAGCCACGATCTTCAAAGAGGATGAGGTGCCAGCCACGCCAGTGGCGGCGAATCATCTCCAAGAAATATTGAGGGGTGAGCGCGTCCCAGACTTCCGTGATGAAAAGTAAGAGTTCCCCGGTCTGCATATTGAGTGCTGCGTGCAAGCTGCGTTTGCTCCGGTTGCCGGTAATGGGCACGCTGACTTGCGCACCACGCCGTCCATAGCAGTAATAAAGTGGCGGCGTTTCCGTGACGATGATTTCATCCAACATCAAGACGAGGGGACGAGTGCGTGCCCAGAGGCCACGTTTTAAGCCCCTTTTGCCTGACGCCAAGCCGGATCGCGCAATAGTAACGTGTGCCGTGGACGTTTCCAGCGTAGTCCCAACCGCGCCAGCGCGTAACCGACACGACGTAGGCCGACTTCTTCGTCGTGTACTTGTGCGAGGTAAAGGCTTAACAAATCGGCTGTCCAGACCGTCGAGTTGTAGTCGTAATCGCGTGGATCGCTATCAATCACCGCATCAATCACCGGATCAATGATGCCTTGCGCGGTGACGGGGCGCCCACTGCGCGGGGCATCAGCCAGATGCACCACCAACTTGGCGGGAGGTTCTGCGGCAAACCGATTGACCCAGTTGTAAATGGTTTGGCGCGACACGTGCAGCACTGCTGCGACCTCGGTGACGCGCTCCTCTTCATCCAAAAGGAGTAGAGCTTACGCACGTTTGATTTGCTCTCCACTCGCATGCGATTTGAGAAATTGTTCGAGCGCGCTGCGCTCTCGGTAGCTTAATGTGATGATGTCGCTCATAACGGGTCCTCTTGTATGAGAGACAGTCTACGCGAAATTATTTGTCAAAGAACTTTTTGCAGACTACTTAATCTTATCCGCAGAGCTGCACGTGAGCACTTGGCCCTAACGAAATCAAGCCAGTCGGAGATGGCTTCGCGTGAGAGGGAGCAGAAGATCAAGATTCAGGCAATTTGTCGAATGGTTTCGGTTCGACGTCCGGCACTTCAGCCAATACCGCTTCATATTGTGCCCGGGTGGCACGGCTGGCGCGTTCAGCCAGATAGGATTCAGTCGTCAACGCGGCAATCTTTTCGGCGACGGCTGTGGCGACGAACTGGTCAACCGAAATCCCTTCGCGTTGGGCCAACTCATGCAGGTTTTTATGCAGCGATTTAGGAAATTGGACACTCAAGGTATTCACATTCATAGCAATGCTCCGATGCTGCGCAAAAAATCGGCAGGCGTGACAGCCTGCAAACCAGACTTTTCAATCCCGGCAAAGTCGCGCTGGTTGTAAGTGACGGTGCTATCACAGCCAGCTTTCACGGCAAGTTCCAAAACCATATTGTCATCCTGGTTGCGCAGAAAGGGACGCCAAAGAAAGTAGATCTCGTGATGTGTGGCGACCTGGCAATGGTAGTCAATGATGTTCTTGACAGCAGCCTGGCTGACCAGTAGTGCGGCAACTCGCGGAGTAAAATTTCTTCGTACTCCAACACCAGCGGGACTGAAAGGTGAATGTCGAATCGCCCAGTGCCAACGAGAGACAAAAGGCGAAAGGCCGTGCCCCGGTTTGAACGTAACCCAGCGACGAGGATGTTGGTATCAAGCACAATTTGTGGCGTGAACATCTGGCCAGTTGTCATAATCGGCTTCGGGTTCAGCAAAGCTCAAGGCGTGGTTGATTACGCCGAAGTCGTAGCGATGCGCCATTTCAATAGAGTTGTTGCGACCTTTGGAAACAACAACTCAGCAAATTGGCGACGGGGACACTGAAACCCAGTGGGCGACCGTCATTCTCCATTCTATATTCTCCATTCTCCATTCTCTTGCAGAGGCCGTCTTGATTGAGGTTTACCACTGCCCAGACTGCCCAGAAATGGCGAATGGCGAATGGCGAATGGCGAATGGCGGTTAAGCAGTTGGTAGTGAACGCCAAAACGCAAATTCCCCACTGTTTTCCACTGCAACATGTCTAATAGTAAATTGATGGCTGTCTCTGTAGATGCTCCCTACTTTCGATAAACTGTGCCGCCCTTCATCACAAACTTCACGCGCTCCAACTCCGTCACATCTTTCAACGGATCACCGTCTACGGCGATGATGTCGGCAAAGGCGCCGGCGGCGATCACACCGACTTTGTTGTTCCAGCCGAGCAAGTCCGTCGCGCTAGTTGTGGCGGATTGCAGCGCCTGCACGGGCGTCAAACCCCACTTGACCATGTGGGCGAATTGCTTGCCGTTCCAGCCGTGCGGGTAAACGCCAGAGTCGGTGCCGTATGCGATTTTGACGCCTGCCAGCGCGGCTTTCTGGAAATTCTCGCGTTGCAGGCGGCCCACCATTCTTTCTTTTTCGATGATCTTTTCGGGGTAGCCCATCTTGGCGTATTCGGCCAGGATGTAATCGTCGTTGTAAATGTCGGCGACCAAATACGTCCCGCGCTCTTTCATCATCCGGATGCCTTCTTCGTCAATGAAGCTGCCGTGTTCGATGGAGGCGACACCGGCGCGGGTGGCGCGTTTGATGCCTTCGGCACCGTGGGCGTGGGCGGCGACTTTGCGGCCCCACATTTTGGCCTCTTCGACGACGGCGTTCATTTCTTCCTGCGAGTATTGCGGCGCGCCGACCGCTTCTTCTTCAGACAGGACGCCGGCCGTCGCCAGCATCTTGATGACATCGGCGCCGTATTTGATGTTGGTGCGAATCTGTTTGCGCAATTCATCAACGCCGTCTACGACGCGGTCGAGGCCGTTGAATTTCAGATAAGGCGAGAAGCCATTCAGGTCGCCGTGTCCGCCGGTTGAACTCAGCGCCAGTGTCGCCACTTGCATGCGCGGCCCCGGCACCTTGCCCGCGTTGATGGCGTTGCGCAGCGCCACGTCAATGTATTCGCTCGCGCCCACGTCACGAATCGTAGTGAAACCGGCTTCGAGCGTGCGTTTGGCGTAAATGTGCGCGGTGATGGCGACATCAATCGGGCTTTTGCGGAAGAGGTCTTCATAAAAGTTTTCCGGCTGCCCCGTCACGTGCGTGTGACAATCAATCAGGCCCGGCAGCACAAACTTGTCTTTCAGATCAATGACCTCCGCTCCGGCAGGCACTGTGACGTTTGGCCCCACGGCAGTGACCTTGTCGTCTTCGATCAAAATGAACGCGTTGTTGATGACGCCGCCGGTTTTGGAATCGAAGAGCCGTCCCGCCTTGATGGCGATGCGTTTGGGCGAAGGCTTTTGTTCTTGTGCGCTGACGCCGAACAACGAAAGCGCGGTGAGCGCGAGAGCAAAGAGGGTCTTTTTCATAGTGGTGGTAGAAAGCAGACTGTTTTTTGAGAATATGGAGCAAACGGAAATAACGGCACAGGCGGAACGTCGCTGAACTCTTTCAGCCTTTCCGTTTGTCCCATTATTTCCGTTTGTTCCGTATGCTCTTTCCTTGCTGGTAGTGCGTTAAGCCGATGGTTTCAGGCTATTCAAAAGTCCTCGCACATAGCCGGCGGATTCGGCCAAGCCCGCCAGCGGGTCTTTGCTGTCCTTTTCGTACTCGAACCCGGCCAGTCCTTGATAGTTGATCTTGAGCAACGCCGAGAGGATGGCTTTGGTATTGAGAATGCCGCGCCCTTGTTCAATCGGCGACGGCTTCGACAACGTCGAGATGTCTTTGAAGTGCAAATCGTAGAGCCGGTCTTTGCATTTGAGGATGGCTTCCGCGGGGTCAACGCCAGCGCGCGCCGTGTGGCCCACGTCAATGCAGAGGCCGATGCGTTTGTCGAATTGCTCGACGGCTTTCCAAACGTCGTAGGGCGAAGGGAACTGCTTGTTTTCGGGGCCGTGATTGTGAATGGCGAGTTTGATGTCGAACTCTTTGACCACCTTGTCCAGGTATTTCACCCATTGCGCGACATCGGTCACGTCGGCGCTCGGTGAGCAGACCATGACATTGACACCGCAATCGCGGGCGTATTCAAAGGCGCGGCGAATGTCCGCCTCGTCATTCTTCATGCCGACGTTGCCGACGCTCAACGGCGTGAGTCCCGCGTCGCGAAACATCTGCGCGCGCGCCTTGCGCTCTTCGGGCGTGTGCGTCAGATCAACGTGGTTCTTGACGTTCTTGATCGAAACGTACTGCAAGCCGGCGCGCTTGACGCCAGCAATGCATTGTTCGATGGGCCAGTCGCGAAAGGTGTAAGTCGCCACGCCGATTTTCAAGCCGCGCCACGGATTGGGATCGGCAGTCTGCGCAAGTAAGGTTTCCAGCGAGGCGAACGGCAAGGCCGCCGCCGCCAGTGCGCCTGTTTTGAGTAAGTCACGTCGAGAGAGTGTGTTCATCGGTGCATCTCCAAATGTTTTCATTGGTCAACAAATGTAGCCCGCATCGAGCGAGAATCTTGAGCCGCGATGCGCACTGTGAAAAAGACAATGGCCCTGACCTTCAAGGCCGTGACGCGGGTCTGGGTTTTTCAGCCGCCTCCGCCGCAGCGCGCGGCGGGTTCCAGAACCCCAGTGTGCCCTTGGTTCTGGCTGCCAACTCGCCGCTGTAAAGCAGCGCATTAAACAACACGCGAAACGTGCCGAACGGTTGGCCGCGCCATTGCGGGCGAAAGCCCAACAGCAAGACGTGACCGCCACCGTAGCGCACATCGAGCGCTGCCGCACAGCCCTGCACATACTTTTCACCGAGCAGATAGCCTGACAGCAACGGCGAACCCGCGCTCTGATATTTTGCCAGCACTGCCCCAGCGAAGCCTTCGGTCGTGGTGAACACCGGGCTGCTATCGCCAAATACTTTCGCCTGCGCCGGCATCCCCGCCATCACCGGATGCGCGGCATCCACATCAACGGCGAGCACCGAACCTGCCATAAAGTAATCGCGCCGCGCCAGACCGCTCACCACATTTTTGACCGGCAGATGCAAGGCCTCGACAGCAAATTCGCCGCTGTGATTCAGGCAGACCAGCGTGCCGCCCTCGCGCACAAAGGCGTCGAGCGCGCGCACGCCCGCTTCGCCCAAACCACCGGCGTATTGCGGCGGCACCGTGCCTTCGGCAAAGCCTTCCAGCAAGGTGCGCGGGCGTTCATCGGCCAGCAGGATCACGTCAAAGCGTTCGCCCAACGGCCCCGCGAGCAAGCTGGGATTGGTCAATTCCGTAAACTTGAATTTGTACTGCTCCAACAGCCAGCGGCTCCAACCTTCATCCATGCTCGGCGGCCAGGGGTGATAAACGCCGATGCGCGGCGCGTTGACGGGCGTGCCGGTCGCTGCCATCGCCTGCGCGCGCAACGCCAGCGACTCCACCCATTTTGTTTGCGTGGCTTCGGGCACGCCGCTCACCACGTAGCGCGCGGGCGCGGTCGGCTTGCCGCGTTCGTCAAGCGTGGCTGGCGTGAATTGCACCGTGCCGCCCGCTTGCCACGCCAGGTTGAGCGCGCGGAAGCTGTTGTTCTCCGCAGGGTCAAGTGCCAGCGCCGCACCGCTGCCGCTGCGTTTGCCCGGCAGCGGCACGATGCCCGCCGCCACCGCATCCGTGTTGAAGCCCAGCCCCGGCGCGCTGTCGAAAGGCGCGGCATCCGCTTCGTTATTCGCGCGCGCGTTCCATTCAATGGCTTGCCCCTGCACCGCTTTGAACGCGGCGCGCGCTTCCGCCGTGAGCGGCGTCATCACCTTGTTCACGCGCACATCCATTTGATACGGCAGCGTCCAGCCCGAAACGTCGTAAGGCTGCTCTGGCGGGCCTTCGGGGAATTGCCGCAGGTCGGGGTAGCGTTGCACTTCCAGCACCTGCCGCGCGAGTTCGGCGTACTCCTGACTCATAGGGATGACCCAAGTGCCAGCGGGATAGCTCAGCCCTTCGATCACCAACGGCTTGGTCAACTGCGCGATGCGCACGCCGTTGAAGGCCAGCCGCCGCAACAACTCGACCGGCGCCACCGGGTCGCGTTGCTCTTGCGGGAGGAGATAGGCAAAGGGCGGCTCCTGCGCGTAGCGGCGCAACGTGTCGCGGCCTGCTTGATAACGATTAAACAGCACGCTCTCTTTGTACTTGCCCGCGTATTCAATCACGGCCACCGACGCAGTCAGCATGTAATCCACCGCATCGCGCAACCGCCACCAGCCACCTTTCCACGGGCTGGAATAGAGCGATTCGGGGCGCAGATTGGCGCGGTCGCGCGGGAAATCGCGCGTCGTGTAAAAGTGCGGCGTGGCATAAGCGAACAGCGCCGTCTCCGTCCAAAAGGCTGCGCGGTTTTGCAGCATCGGCATGTAATCCACATAGCCCGGATACCAGGCGTCGAAGCCCGTGCCCATATGCGTTGCGCCGGGTTGGCCGTGTTCTTCTAGGGCGTTGGCGATGACCATGCCGATCAGATTCACCGTGCGCGACATCAGCGGATGCACCTGCGAGGCAATCGGCTCGGCAAAGGGCGGCAGCCAGATGCGCGTCGGGAAGGGCGAGGTTTGATGATGCACGTAAGTGATCTGCGGCTCCCAGTGCCGCCAGACGCGCTCGACCACGCGCGACTCGATCATGTTCAGCATGTAAGCATCGCGGTTGTTGTCGTGACCGACATACTTCTGATAAAGCTCCGGCACGGGTGCGATCTCGTATGGCGTGCCGACGTTCGCGCGATACCACTCGGCCACGATGTTCTGCCCATCGGGATTCAGCGAAGGCCACAGCATGACGATGACGTTGTCGAGCAGCGCGCTGATTTTGGGATCGCTCGCGCCCGTCGCCAGATCGTGCGCGAGCTGAATGGTGTGCTGCGCGCCCGCGACTTCCGAAGCGTGCAGACCGCCGTCAATGTGCACGAAAGCCTTGCCCTCACGCGCCAAACGCCGCGCCTCTTCATCGCTCAAGCCTTCGGGATGCGCGAGCCGCTGCGAGATTTCGCGGTAGCGTTCGAGTTTGGCAAGGTTGGCGGGCGTTGAAATCAACGCCATAAACCAGGGGCGTCCTTCTGACGTGCGGCCAAGCTCGACCAGCTTTACGTGATCGCTGGCCTGCGCCAACGCGCGGAAATACTTAAGCGAATCGTCGTAGGTCGCCAGCTTGAAATCTTCGCCGACATGGAAGCCCAGCACGGATTCGGGCGTTGGGATTTTTACCTGTGCTGGTGACACGACTGCACAGGCGCTCAAAATCAGTATGGCAAGGGTTGTGTTGCGTAGGAGGGTTGTTTTCATCTTTGCAGTTCGTGACAGTTTTCGATTAACGGGAATATCGCGGAGCGGGACAGTACCGCGCGCGTGTGCAAGCGGCGCCACGAGCTTGCGGCATTGGTTCAATCGCTCAACTCCCGCTTGCACACGCGCGCGGGACTGTCCCGGCGCGCCACGCCACCCTGTACATCCAATCGCTTACCGATCTAGTTTACGAGCAGTTTGCGATGCTGACTGAACGCGCCGCCTAAATCACGCACGATTTGATCGTGCAGCGCCTGCATCCGCGCATAACGATCAACGTTAGGCGCGACCGGCTTGGCACGTGTCGTCTCATCCAGCGCGACGTATTGACTACACAAATTGGCGATGCCGACCGGCGCGCCTTGTTGTTTGCGATACGCCCAGACGGCTTGAATGGCCGCACCCAGCGCCGCGCCTTCTTCGCTCTTTGTGCAGACGACTTCGGCGTTAAAGACATCGGCCAGAATCTGCCGCCAGACGGCGCTTTTGGCCCCGCCGCCCGTCGCGCGAATTTCTGTCGGTCGAATGCCGAGCGAGCGCAAACGATTCAAGCCGTAATTCAACCCCAGCGTCGTGCCTTCCATCGCCGCGCGCGCAAAGTGGCTGATGGTGTATGTCTGTTCGCGCAAGCCGAAATAAACGCCGGTGCCGTCGGGCGCATTCGGCGTGCGCTCGCCCTCGAAAAAAGGAATCAGCAGCAAGCCGTCATTGCCTGCGGGCGTAGACGCAACGGCTTCGCTCAGTTGCGCGTGCGAGAGGTTGAAGCGTTCGCGCACCATCTCGGTCGCCACGGTCACATTCATCGTGCACACCAGCGGCAGCCATTGGCCGGTCGAATCGCAAAACGCCGCGATTTCGCCCTGTGGATCAATTACCGGCTGCGACGAGCAAGCATAGATCGTCCCCGATGTGCCGAGGCTGACCGTGACGACGCCCGCCCGCACGTTGCCCGTGCCGATAGCGCCCATCATGTTGTCGCCGCCACCACTGCTGACGATGACGGATTCACTCAAGTTAAACTCGGCGGCGAGCTCGGGCATCAACGTCCCAGCAATCTCATCCGCCGCAATCAAATCAGGCAGCATTGTGCGCACGGCGGGATCAAGCGCGGCAATTGCCGTGTCCGACCAAACGCGATTGCGCACATCCAATAAAGCCGTACCCGAAGCGTCGCCGCATTCCATCGTCTTGCGGCCGGTCAGCCAGAAATTCAAATAGTCGTGGGGCAACAACACGCTCGCCAATCGCGCGTAATTTTCCGGTTCGTGATGTTTGAGCCAGAGAATTTTTGACGCGGTGAAACCTGCCGGTACGCCGTTGCCGACCACTTCGATGGTTTTTGCCAAGCCGCCAAGCCCGTTGATGATCTCTTCGCATTCAGCGCTGGTCGCCGTGTCGCACCAGAGCTTCGCCGGGCGAATGACTTGATCGTCGGCATCGAGCGGCACGAAGCCGTGTTGCTGCCCCGATACGCCAAGGCCTTTGACGGCGGCGCGCTCAATGCCCGCTTGCTCCAACACGGCCTTGATCGTAGCGCGCGTCGCGTCAATCCATTCGTGCGGATGCTGTTCTTTGTGACCGGCGGGCAAGCCTTCGATCAATTCATATGCTTGACTGGCGCTGGCAATGACTGCGCCCGACGCGGCGTCGAACAGAATCGTTTTGGTGCTTTGCGTACCGCTGTCTATGCCGATGAAGTATTCGCTCATCTTCGCTGGCTCTCAATTTGTCTTGCTGGATGATTGCCTGATTGGGTGCGCCCATTAAACGCAATCGCTCTGTGAGAGGCAAGGGGCGCGGGCACTTTCTTTGGCTGAACCGGAAACGCGGTTATACTCCGCCCGTCCTTGCCAAGCGGTTTAGCACACAAGGAGAAATGGCGATGACCACAACGTCACCTGAAGTGACCCGGCTTTTGCTGGCCTGGAATAACGGCGAGCAAGCGGCGCTCGACCAACTGTTGCCGCTGGTCAATGCCGAACTGCGGCAGCTTGCCAAACGCTACATGCGCCGCGAAAGCCCCGGTCATACGCTGCAAACGTCGGCGCTGGTCAACGAAGCTTACCTACGGTTGATAGATCAAAAGCAGGTGCAATGGCAGAACCGCGCGCACTTCCTGGGCATCGCCGCGCAGTTGATGCGGCGCATCTTGATTGACCACGCGCGCAAGGCGCATTACGCCAAACGTGGCGGCGGGGCCTTGCGCGTTTCGCTGGATGAAACCGCCGCCGTGACTGAAGCCAAGGCGGCGGAGTTGCTGGCGGTTGACGAGGCGTTAGAGAAGCTGACGGCGATGGACGCGCGCAAAGGCCGCCTCGTCGAGTTGCGTTTTTTCGGCGGGCTGACTGAAGAAGAGACGGCAGAAGTGCTGGGTGTCTCTGTGCCGACGGTGCAGCGCGGATGGAGAGCGGCCAAAGCGTGGTTGCATCGAATGTTGACCGAAGGGGAAAGTCATGAAGCCTGAACGCTGGCAAAAAATAGATCGCATCTTTCAGTCGGCGCTCGAATACACGCCCGCTGAACGCGCAGCTTTCATCAACGAGGCTTGCGGCGGAGATGACTCGTTGCGCCGCGAAGTCGAGTTGCTGCTCTCTGCCGAGGACCAGGCCGGAAGTTTTCTGAACGCTCCGGCGTATGCGGTGGCTGCCGAATTGCTTGTCGAAAACGGAAACCCCTTCATTGCTGGGAAAATCCATCAGCCACTATCGAATCATTTCGCTGTTGGGCAAAGGCGCGATGGGCGAGGTTTATCAAGCGCGTGATACCAAACTTGATCGCACCGTCGCTTTGAAAATCCTCCCCGCTGACCTTGCCACCGATGCCGAACGTCTGCGCCGCTTCGCCAGCGAAGCCAAAGCCGCGAGCGCCTTGAATCATCCGCACGTAGCGACCATTTATGAAATCGGTGAGGCGGAAGGCGTGCGTTTCATTGCGATGGAATACGTCGAAGGTCAGACGCTCGCGGCCAAGATCAACGGCCAGCCACTGGCGGTCAATGAGATCGTGGAGATCGGCAGCCAAATTGCCGACGCGCTGGACGAAGCGCACAACAAGGGCATCACGCACCGCGACATCAAACCAGCGAACGTGATGCTCACACTGCGTGGGCAGGTGAAGGTGCTCGACTTCGGACTAGCCAAGATCGCACGACCAGCATCCATTGATAGCAACATCAGCACGCTCGCCAAAACGCAACCGGGCGCGGTGATGGGCACGGTGCCGTATATGAGTCCTGAGCAAGCGCTGGGGCGTGAGGTAGATCATCGCTCCGACATTTTCAGTCTGGGCGTGGTGTTGTATGAGATGGCGGCGGGACGCTTGCCCTTCGCCGGTTCAAGCACGAGCGACACGCTGGATCGCATTCTGCATTTGCAACCAGATGCGCTGGCGCGCTTCAATTACGACGTGCCCGCCGAGTTGGAACGCATCGTGCGGAAGTGTTTGGAGAAGGAGCGCGAGCGGCGCTATCAGTCGGCGCGGGAGCTATTGGTTGATCTGAAAAATCTCAAGCGGGAGAGTGATGCAATAGCACGTCCGGTGAATCAGGCTGCGGAACTGACGAACAGGCTCAAACCTGCCTGGCAACGCGGACTCCTGGTTTTGGCCGCGCTCGCCCTGTTCGGAGCAGGACTCACTTATTTCATTTTGAGGTCGCCATCCCCATCGAAGGTGACAGCTTACATCCCGATCACGAGTGATGACCTGCAAAAGTTCTGGGCTAATTCGTCATTAGTCACCGACGGCTCGCGCATCTATTTCTCGGAAAGGGTAAGTGGGCAGTTCGCCCTGGCCCAAGTGTCCAGCACAGGGGGCGAGACGGTCAGGATTTCTGCGCCCTTCCGAAACGCTTATGTGCGGGATATTTCTCCGAGCCGGTCGGAGCTTCTCGTTGAGAGCCGCAGTGCAGGTGAAGTTGGAGCGCCGCTTTGGGTGCTGCTTTGGGTGCTGCCGGTGTTGGGTGGAGCCCCGCGCCGCCTGGGCAACGTGTGGGGCCACGCGGCAACCTGGTCGCCGGATGGGCAACAGATTGTTTATGCGCAGGACTCCTCATTGTATCTGGCCAAAAGCGATGGGACGGAATCCCGCCTACTACTGGCAGACCCAATTGGCCGCGCTGGTCGCCTGACGGCACCCGGTTACGTTTTACCGTGGTGGATACCAACAGGGTCAGCTTAACCTCGCTGTGGGAAGTGGCCGCCGATGGCGCCAATCCTCATCCCCTGCAGCCCGGTTGGAGCAACCCGGCTGCCGAATGTTGCGGTAATTGGACGGCGGACGGGCGCTATTTTGTTTTCCAGTCTATCCGTAATGGGGCGACCAATATCTGGGCTATGCGCGAGCAGGCGGGCCTTTTCCGGCGGGCTGGTCAAGAGCCAGTGCAGTTGACCATCGGGCCGCTTAATTACTATGCGCCGGTGCCGAGCCAGGATGGCAAAAAGCTTTTCGTCGTGGGTGAACAGCGGCGCGGTGAAATGGCTCGCCACGATATGAAGACACAGCAGTGGGTCGGCTATCTGTCAGGCATATCGGCCGAGCGCCTGGATTTTTCCCAGGATGGCGAGTGGGTGGCTTACCAGACTTACCCGGAGGGCAGTTTGTGGCGCATGAAGGTGGATGGCAGCGAGCGGCTCCAACTCACCTATCCACCGCTGCAAGCGACTTTACCGCGCTGGTCTCCCGACGGAAAGCAGATTGCTATCACCGCCAATATGCCTAACCAACCCGAGAACATTTATTTGATTTCAGCCGAGGGGGGAAGTCCCCAACAACTGATACCGGATGAGCGCCGCGAAGGTGATGCTAGCTGGTCGCCAGATGGAAACTCACTGGCCTTTTGGGCGGCAGCGATGTCTCTTAAGCCTGCCGGGATATATCTGCTTGAGATCCGAACGCGCCAGGTTTCTCTGCTGCCCGGCTCTGAAGGGTTATACTCTCCCCGCTGGTCGCCGGACGGGCGTTACATCGCTGCCATTCCCAACGGTTTATGGAATAAATTGCTGCTCTTCGATTTGACGACGCAAAAGTGGGCAGAACTCGCCACCCAGAGAGCCAATTGGCCGCATTGGTCGCGGGATGGAAAGTTCTTCTACTTCCCCAGCATTCGCGAAAATGATCCGGCTGTGTGTCGAATCAGGATTGGCGACCGGAAGATCGAGTGGGTGGCCAGCCTGAAGGGTTTGCGGATAGCAGCAGCCTCTGGGATTTGGATTGGCTGGGCCCCGGATGATTCGCCGCTGGTGCTGCGTGACGTGGGCACACAGGACATTTACGCGCTCGACTGGCAGACGCCGTAACCAATCCCGATCCCCCTTCACAAACGCTCAGGCGGAATCTCAATCAAGCCGCTGGCACAAAAACTTATTCAGCTTTTTGCGCGCGTCCAGTGAAGGATGCGTTTCGGATTCTTTATTCGTCGCGCTGCCTTTGATGCTGCCAATGATCGTCATGCGTTCCAGGATGCGACCATAGCTTGCCGGGTCATCGCCAATCTCTTTCAATGTAAAAGCCGCTACCACATCGCAGAACAGCTCGCATTCGCGCATCAGCTTCCCGTCGCTCGCCTCGTGTGCCTGACTGCGTTCATTCCAGACGTACTCGTGCGCCAGTTCGTGCGCGACGATGCCGTGTATCTCTTCATCACTGGCGCTGATCATCAGGCGATTCGTGATGATGATGACCGTGCGTTCGACCAGATAGGCTTTCGGCTGATCTGACCACAGCACAAAAATCGGCATCTGGCTGCGCCCGTGATAAGCGAGCACCGGTTGCAAGGCGGCTTTGAGTTGGTCAACGCGCTTGCTGTTGGCGACGGACAGGTTCTGCGCTTTGACAAGCTGACTGACGTGAGCGGCATCGGCCAAATACGCCTGTGGACGCAGCTGCGCCAAACGTTCACGAATTACGGCGGGTGAAAGATCGCCGAGACGCGCTACAGCGTTGGCGGCTTCGGCTCCCTCCGGCAACTCTGCTCGCTTGTTGTTGGTGACGTTGGAGGCAACGTTGGTCAGCGGTTGTGCGGCAATGGTAATCGTTGCGGCAAGGATGAAAGCGGCGGCGAACGTGATGGGCTTGCACATGCGGCTCCTCTCGCTGCGCCGTCACCGCGTAAGCTGGACACACTTCGGCCAGAGGCTGTGCCAATCAGCCTTGCGACGGAGACGGCGCGCGTTGGTTGGGAAAAGTTGCGAGGCAGCCTCGGATGGCGCTTGTCATCTGCTGCCTTCACCGCCTAACGCGAGAGCTGCGGGAAAACCCCATCACGATTTCAGAAGTTTTTTTGCGAAGCCGCTAAGAGTTGGCGAAAGGGATTCGCCGCTCGGCTGGGAAACAGGAGCGGATAAAATAATAGCCCCGCCGCAGCTTTGTTGGGCTGCGGCGGGGCCAGCGATTGAGTCGGGTGTGACGGGCGCTATTCTTTGACGAACGGATTGCGCAAGGTCTCCAGCCCTTCGATGACGACTTCAAACACATCGCCGTCTTTCAACAACACCGGCGGAGTGCGGAAGATGCCGACGCCTTCGGGCGTGCCGGTCGCAATCACATCGCCCGGTTCCAGCGTGATGGCCTGGGTGATGTAGTGAATCAAATAGGCCACACCAAAGATCATCTTGTTGGTGTTGGAGGATTGCATCACTTCGCCATTGAGGATGCCTTCGATTTTCAACGCCTGCGGATCAGCGATTTCATCGCGCGTCGTGATGAAAGGGCCGATGGGGCAGAAGCCGTCGAGGCCCTTGCCGCGCACCCATTGGCCGTCGCTGAATTGCAGATCGCGGGCACTGACATCATCCAGACAGCAGTAACCGAAGACGTAATCCAACGCTTCTTCCTGTTTTACCTTTTGCGCGCGGCGACCGATGACGACAGCGAGTTCGGCTTCGTAATCAATCTTTTCGCTGATGGCGTGCAGCGTGACCGGCGCGTTGTGCGCGGTGATCGAATTGGTGAACTTGGTGAAGATCAATGGTGAGGCAGGCGGTTCGCTGCCGCCCTCGACCGCATGATCGTGATAGTTGCGGCCAATCGCAATCACCTTGCCCGGGTTGACGGCGGGCAGATATTCAACCGCGTCGAGCGCATAAGCGGCTTTGGGCGTGACGCTGTTGGCAGCTTGCACGGCGGCAGAACCCTTGTTGATGAAGTCGAGCATGGTGGCGGCGACTTCGGTGATGTCCACGATGACGCCATTTTCGAGCTTGCCCAAGCGGGCTTCGTCGGAAGTTTTGGTTTTGAATTGTGCGAGTTTCATTCGTTGTTCCTTAGCAAAGTTAGATAAGTAGCAACCAGTTCTGCGACCGGTAAGGAGCACGATCTCACGGTGACACTCCCTACCATTCGCAGCACTGATTTAGGCTTCGGCGCTCTCGAACTTGCGCCGTTGGAATTCGTCGAACGTCACGGCCAGCACGATGACTGCGCCGATGATGATCTTTTGGATGAATGGCGAAATTTGCAGCAGGTTTCCGCCGTTGGCCAGCACGCCCATAATCAGCGAGCCGATGATCGTGCCGACCGCCGTGCCTTGGCCGCCGTTCAAGCTGCCACCGCCAATGACGACGGCGGCGATGACATTGAGTTCGTAACCCTCACCGCCATTCGGTTGCCCGGTAACCAAGCGTGAAGTTTCGATGGCTCCGGCGAACCCAGAGAGCCCCCCCAAAATCACGTAGTACAAAACCTGATAGCGCGAGACTTGAATTCCGGCATAACGCGCTGCTTCGATGTTGCTGCCCATCGCGTAACAATAGCGGCCAAGCTGCGTGCTGCTCAGTGCGAAATGCACGATCAGCGCGACAACGATCACAATCAGCAAGGGCAGCGGCACCACGCCAAACAGATTGCGTTCGGCCAGCAAGCCGAAGCTTGAGGGCAGGCCGACGACTGCGTTGCCGTCGCAAAGATACAGCGCCAAACCACGATAGATGCCCATTGCGCCTAAGGTCACGATAAAGGCCGGGATCTTCAATCCGGCGACGGCGGTGCCATTTAGCATGCCGCAGACGGCTCCCACGATGACACAGATCAAAATCCCGGCGACTGACGGCGCGCCGTGCGTCATGGCCAGCGCGCCGATGACGCCGGACAACCCGACGATAGAGCCCACCGAAAGGTCAATCGCGCCCGACACCATCACCATCGTCATGCCCATCGCCATGATCGTGATGACGGCAGTCTGGCGGGCGATGGCCGCGAGGTTCGCCGATGAGTAAAAGACGGGGTTTTTATCGAGCAGCCAGTATTCGCCCGTAGGTATCAACACACAGAGCGCGAGCAAGCTGATGAAGGGGAGAAAGCGTTTGAGCCAGTCAGACATATTGATTGCGGATTGCGGATTGCGGATTTATTCCTCAAGCGCCGCGTATTTTAGAATTTCTTCTTGGCTAGTTTGTTGCGCGTTGAGTTCGGCTACCAGTTTGCCGCGCCGCATCACCAGAATGCGATCCGCCATGCCCAGTAGTTCGGGTAGATCAGAAGAGACCATCACGACACACGCGCCTGCTTCGGCCAGTTCATTGATCTCGCGATAAATCTCAGTGCGCGCCGCAACGTCTACGCCGCGCGTCGGCTCATCCAGCATGAATACCTTGGATTCGGCGAAAAGCCAGCGTGCCAGCAGCGATTTCTGCTGATTACCGCCGCTCAGCCGCCCCACCAGTTTGCCAGGCGTAGGCGGTTTGATGCCTAACTTTTGAATGTATTGGCGAGCGGCTTCAGTTTCGCGTCGGCGTTGCAATCGTCCGCCTTTCACCAGCGCGCGCACGTTGGCAAGTGTGATGTTGGTGGACATGGGCAAATTCAGGCAGAGTCCCGTGCGTTTGCGGTCTTCGGTCAACAGGCTCATGCCGCGTTTGATGGCGGCGTTTGGTTGCGTGGCGATGAAAGAGGCGCCGTTGATTTCCACTGCGCCACTGGTTGCCGGATGTGCGCCGAAGATGGCTTCGAGCATTTCGGTTCGGCCCGCGCCAGCCAAGCCAGCGATGCCTACGACCTCACCCGCGCGCGCTTCAAAACTGGCGTTTTCAAATTTCGGCGGATGCGAGAGTTCACGCACGCGCAATTTGACTTCGCCCAGGGTGGCGTGGCGTGGCGGAAAGATTTCTTTCAACTCACGGCCTGCCATTTGGCGGATCATTTCGTCGGTCGTGATTTCGCCCCATACACCATTGTAGACGGCGCGGCCATCGCGCAGAATCGTCAGTTGGTCAGCGATTTCGTCTAACTCTTCCAGCCGGTGCGAGATGTAAATGACGGCCAAGCCGCGCTGTTTCAGATTGCGAATAAGGCGGAATAGCTCTTCAACTTCGTGATTGGTGAGCGAAGAAGTCGGCTCGTCCATCACGATGACTCGCTTGGCTTCGACGATGGCGCGCGTGATTTCGACCAGTTGCCGGGCGGCGGCACTAAGGCGGCCCACACGCGCTTGCGGGTCAAGTTTGAAACCGTATTCATTCAGCAATTGCCGGGCGCGATCATTCAGTGCCCGTTGGTTGATGAGGCCCAGCGCTCGCAGCTTCAGAGGTTCCCGACCCAGGAAGATGTTTTCGGCAACGGTCAGATGCGGAGCGAGCGAGAGTTCCTGGTAAATCATCGCAATGCCTGCGGCAAGAGCATCAGCAGGACGCGCGAACTGAATAGGCTGGCCATCCAGTGAAATCTCGCCGCCATCAGGCTGATGCACGCCCGCCAAGATTTTCATCAAAGTGGATTTGCCCGCGCCATTCTCGCCGACGAGCGCTAATACTTCACCCGCGCGCGCCGTTAGGTTGACGTCGGCGAGCACTTGGTTGCCGGAAAAAGCTTTGCCGATACCGCGCATTTCCAGCACGGGCACCGTTGCTGTATTTGCCATCTATTGGGTAGGGAAAACGATGAAGCTTGAATCAATTACGACGGTTTTCTATCACAAGGCCGCGGGGTATGTCCATTCATCAGACCACAGACCACAGACTTCAGACCAAAGACATCAGACATCACACATCAGGTTTTTGGGATTGCCGAGAGAGCAAAGCCAGAAGCTTGATGTCTGATGTCTTTGGTCTGAAGTCTGTGGTCTGATGGAGCTACTGTCGTTCGTTGCGTGGCGCTTCGCGGGCAGTTTCAAGCGCGGGCAGGCTGACGGGGCGTTCAAAGCGCACGCGCAGGACGGTGCCAGGCGCGAGTTTGATGTCGTTGCCTTTGCTCATCAGCACGCCGCCCAGCGCGCCGACACCGGCGCCACCCAAGACGCCGCCCAGCCCGCCGATGGCCCCGCCAATGGCCCCGCCAATGCCGCCCATTGTGCCGGCGTTGCGGCCCGTGCGACCGCCGCTGTGACCGCCGCCGACTTTGCCCTCTTCATCTTTCGATTTGTACTTTTCGTCGTTGGCGTAATCGTCAATGGCGGTGACGATGGTCGAGACTTTTTCGACGCCGTAAGACATGCGCATCTGCTCGAAGGTGATGGTAATGGTCGCCTGGCGTTGCGGGCGTTTGGCGGCTTGCACCTGTGTGACGCGCCCGATGAACTCAGTGCCGCGCGGGATGGCGACACGGCCATCGCTGGAACGCACGCTTTCGTAAAGCACACCGATGACTTCGTCGCCGACTTCACTAATCTTGGAACTGAGTTGCGATTGCAGCGAAATGCGCGCGGTTGTGCCTTCACTGATGGTGATGTTGTGGGTTGTATTGGCCTCGTCGCTTTTGGTTTCCGGTGTCGTTTGAGCGCGCGCGACACCGCTCAAGCTGAGTAACATCCCGGTCACCAGCGCACATAGGAATTGACGATTCATTATTACCTCCAAACGCTAAATCAATGGTTCATCTTGCTGCAGGAAAAGGGTTGCGCGAAGTATAGCACACGCCGCTTTGAACGCCGCCGCGACAATGTTTTGCGCGTCTGTTGCAGGGTTTTGCGTTAAGTTTCGCCAAGGAGCCGCTTATTTGCGCCGCCGAATGTCGCCGCGCATGACTTCGCCGATGTCTGTGTCGCGCGTGCGCTCGCGATGGTGATTGGCTTCTTCAAGTTCACTGGCGCCGGTGGCCCGGCGTAACAGCCGCAACGCTCCGTCGCGCGCTTTTTTGACCTCGCGCCGCCCGTCTTCAAATTGAATCTCGAGGGCTTGGCCGCCTTCCAGCACGCGCAGCACTTCGCCGTAAGCCATGCCATTGCCAAAGGCGTAGGAGATTTCATCGCCCACGCCGAACGTGATTGTCTTTGCTTTATTCGATGCAACCATCATTTACTCCTGAGATAAGTCCTGAAGTTGAGAGCAACCGACGGAGCAGCTAGACGTAACTGCCGTCATTCACTTGATAACATTTTTCATTGCCAACGGAAAATGCGCAGCGCGATGGCAAAGGTCACCATCGCCCAAGCAGCCAGGATGCCAATTTCCAAAGTGGTTGCCGAAAGCGGCGCTCCCTCGTTCATGACAGCGCGCAACGAGTCATTCATGGCCGTCAAGGGCAGCGCTTTGATAAACGGCTGGGCGAAATCCGGAAAGCGCGTAGCTGAAAAGAAGGTGCCGGACAAAATCCACATCGGCAGAATCACCAGATTCATCAATCCGCCCGCCGCCTCTAGCGTTTTGGTGCGCGCGGCAACTAATAATCCCAAACCAGCAGAGGTCAGTGAACCGAGCACCGCGAGCAAGCCGAAGGTCAGCCAGGAACCGTGCATGCGGACGCCAAAAACCAAGTAAGCAAAGCCCAGCAGCACGATGAGTTCAGGCCCTAAGAAAAGCAAGCGCGAGAGCATGAATGACAACAAGTATTGCCAGCGTCGCATCGGCGTGGCCGACAATTGCTTGAGCAATTTTTCGGTACGCGCCAGCACGATGGCAAACCCGAAACCCCAGAGGCCGCTGCTCAGCAAATTCATGCCAATCAAGCCGGGCACCAGAAAATCAATGTAACGCGCGCCCGGTTCAGTGAAGGTCGCCTCTTTGACGCTGGCGACATCGGCGCGTCCGGCGGCGCGTTGCAGCACATCGTTGACCAACAAACGAGTGCTGCGGCTTTCGGGGCGTGTCGGGTCGAATTGATATTCAAAGGCTGTTTCGGAACTCGCGCGCACAATGAGTGCGACCTTACCGCTGCGTAAGGCTTGATGCGCGGCTGCCGGTGACATCAACACGCCATCCAATTCGGGCGCCCGTGAGAGCGTGGCGGCGAGATTGGGGGCATTGGGCGCCGCGTTTTCCACCGCCACGCGCGTTTTGGTCGGCGCGGTGTTGCGAAAGGCGATGCCCAAGGCGCAGGCCATCAGGATGGGGAAGACGAACGTCCAGAAGAGCGCTTCGGGCGTGCGCACAAGTTCCCGCAGCCGCATCAGCGTTAATTCAGACAGCGATTGCCAGGCCGCTGTTGGTTGGTTTTGCTCAGACGAATTTGCCGCGTTGCTCATAGGTGGTCGTATTCAAAGGAAAGGACAGTGTGGATGCCGCTTATTCTTCACGCAACTGTCTGCCGGTCAGGTTGACGAAGACATCTTCGAGCGTCGCCTGATGCGTGGTGAGTTGATTGAGTGTGACTTGCTGCCGGCTGAGTTCCGCCAACAGGGCCGGCAGCGCTACGCCAATGTCAGAAACGCTCAGCGCATAGCTTTGCTTTTGCTCACGGGGCTTTTGCTCACGGGGTTTTTGCTCACGTGTACCGCTAATGCCGGGTAACTGGGCCAGCGGAGTGGCGTCGAAATGATCTTCCGCGCCCGTGATCGTGAATTCGATAATCTGATCCGCGCCCAACGAGGCAATCAATTCGGCGGGCGTGCCCAACGCGATGACGCGCCCGTGATCCATGATCGCCAAGCGATCACACAAACGCGCGGCCTCTTCCATGTAATGCGTCGTGATTAACACCGTCCCGCCTTCAGCGCGAAAGCGTTCGACCACTTCCCACATTTGCAAGCGCGCCTGCGGGTCAAGCCCGGTGGTTGGTTCGTCGAGAAACAGGATGTCTGGCGCGCTGACCAGGGCGCAGGCGACGGCTAGGCGCTGGCGTTGGCCGCCGGAAAGTTTGGCGACGCGCGCGTGGCGTTTTTCTTCCAGCGAGACCAGACTGATGACGTGATCGAGCGTATGGCCGTGCCGGTAAAAGCTGCGGAAGAGCCGGATAGTTTCTTCGACGCTGAGTTTGTCGGGCAGCTTGGTTTGTTGCAACTGCACACCGATGCGTTCGCGGATGGCGCGTTCGTCGTGACCGCCCCAATGCAAGCCGAGCAATTCGGCAGTGCCGCTATCCGCCTGGTTCAACCCTTCCAGGATTTCGACCGTCGTCGTTTTGCCCGCGCCGTTCGGGCCTAAGAGGCCGAAGCATTCGCCGACGTACACAGCCAGATCGAGGCCGTTGAGGGCCGTGACATCGTTGTATTTTTTGACCAGGGCGCTGCAACGAAGCGCCAGCCGCGCATTTTCACTTGGCATCATGATGGTTCAACGGTAGGTGATTAACGCCGGATCGTCCAGGTGCGGCAGGGCATTGAATGAATCGAAGGCGAGCCGGTCGCGGCTAAACGTGAATTCGGTCAGAGAGCAGTTGCGCACGCGCCAATTGATTTCCAGGGCTTTTGCTTCCGGTGCATGCAAAGCGGTTTGCACCGCGAGGCCAATGACACCGCCCGAAGTGAAAACGGCGATGCGGCGGCCACTGCCTTCTTTTGACATAATCTGTTTGAGCGCGCCACGCACACGTTCGCGAAATGACGCCCAATGTTCGACGCCCTCAGCTTCAAACTCGCCCTTTAGCCAGCAAGTGGTGGCGGCTTCAAACATCTTTTGGAAGTAACGATTGCGCTCGGGGCTGTGGCGATGTTGCTGGAAGGCTTCCAGTAAGACGCGGAATTGCGCGTCACGTTCAGCCAGGGCCGGCGCGAACTGTTGCCACAAGCCGCTGGCATCGTATTCATTCAACGCCGGCAGGCTCTGCAACGCGGGCCATGCGCGTCCGTCGGCGGCAAAGCCTGCGCCAATGATTTCAGCCGTGCGGCGCTGTCGCACCAACGTGCCGCAATAGGCTTCGTCAAAACCAACGTTGTGCCGCAGCCAATATGCGCCGAGCGCACGCGCCTGCTGTTCGCCAATTTCAGTCAACCGGTCAGAGTCTTGTTCAAAGGCGCGCGCTTGGCCGTGACGGATGAGTGTGAGTTGTCCCATAGCTTGAATGCGGAATGCGGAATGCGGAATGCGGAGCCGCGGGAACTTTCATTCCGCATTCCGCACTCCGCATTCAGGAAAGATTTGCTTGGAGCTTGCGCATCCCGCGCAACCAGCGGTCGTAATCGCCCGCTTTGCGTTTGATGTACTCGGCTACTTCAGGATGTGGCAGAATCAGAAACTGTTCGGAGGCGAGTCCCTGCACAACAACTTCAGCGAGAGCCGCCGGTTCTATCGCTGATTCGCGCAGGAAATTGGTGATGCCGTGGAATTCATCGCCTTCCAACATGCGTGTGCGCACGCCTTGCGGGCACAGGCACGAAACCTTGATCCCACGGTCGCCATACGTGATCGCCAGCCATTCGGCGAATGAAACCGCCGCGTGTTTGGTAACGGCATAAGGAGCCGCGCCAATTTGCGAGAGGAGGCCCGCCGCCGAGGCCGTGTTGAGCAGATAGCCTGCACCGCGTTCC
Source organism: Acidobacteriota bacterium (assembly GCA_016196035.1). Lineage (NCBI taxonomy): Bacteria > Pseudomonadati > Acidobacteriota > Acidobacteriota bacterium. Next base: position 52,163 of record JACPYM010000065.1, read on the forward strand.
AGCATCTGCGGCAGCACGGCGCGCGCGGCGTAAACGTGTGCCATCAGGTTGATTTCCCAAATCTGCTGCCAGGCTTCATTCGAGGCTTCAATGCCGCCGGGCGGGCCGCCGATGCCAGCGTTGGAACAGAAGAGATCAATCGGACCATAGGCGGCATTGGCCTGTTGCACGAGGTTGATGAGATCGGATTCTTTGCCGACATCCGTGCCCACGGCCAGCGCGCCAATTTCCGCCGCCAGCGTTTGCGCCTTTTCGGCTTCAAGATCGGCAACGACCACGCGCGCGCCTTCTTGGGCAAAGCGGCGACAGAGCGCGGCGCCAATGCCATTGGCGCCGCCGGTGACAACCGCGACTTTATCTTTCAGGTTCATTCGTATTTCCTCAATTCAATTTTGGCAATCGCTTCGCGATGCACTTCGTCAGGGCCGTCCGCGAGCCTGAGTGTGCGCGAGTTGGCCCAAGCACCCGCCAAATTGAAATCGCCACTGACGCCGCCGCCGCCATGCGCCTGGATGGCGCGGTCAATGACCTTCAGTGCCACGTTGGGGGCGAGCACTTTGATCATAGCAATCTCAGCCGCCGCGACTTTGTTGCCCACCGTGTCCATCATATAGGCCGCTTTCAAGGTCAGCAGGCGAGCCTGTTCAATCTCGATGCGCGAGGTGGCGATGTCGGCGCGAATGGTGCCTTGTTCGGCGAGCGTTTTGCCGAAGGCGACCCGCTGTTTGACGCGCTTGCACATGGATTCGAGCGCGCGCTCGGCCACGCCAATCAGGCGCATACAATGATGAATGCGGCCAGGGCCTAGACGCCCCTGCGCGATTTCAAAGCCGCGCCCTTCGCCGAGCAGCAAGTAGGAAGCTGGCACGCGCACATTTTCAAAAAGCGTTTCAGCATGGCCATGTGGTGCGTGATCATAGCCGAAGACGGAAAGCATACGTTTGATCGTGACGCCGGGCGCATCCATCGGCACCAGGATCATGGATTGCTGTTTATGGCGCGGCGCTGAAGGATCGGTTTTGCCCATAAAGATGGCGATCTTGCAACGCGGATCACCCGCGCCCGAAGTCCACCACTTGCGGCCATTGATGACGTAATGATCGCCATCCCGCACAATGCTGGACTGGATGTTGGTGGCATCGGATGAGGCGACCTCGGGTTCGGTCATCGCGAAACATGAACGAATCTCGCCCTCAAGCAGCGGCGTCAGCCATTGGCGCTTTTGCTCTTCGGTGCCGTAACGCGCCAGCACTTCCATATTGCCCGTGTCGGGAGCGGAGCAGTTAAAAACCTCGGCGGCCATCGGCGAGCGGCCCATGATTTCGCACAGGGGAGCGTATTCCAGGTTGGTCAACCCGCCGCCGTACTTGCCCGCAGGGTCGGATTCGTGTGGTAAGAAAAGATTCCAGAGGCCTTCCGCGTGGGCTTTCGGTTTCAGATCTTCGATGATTTGGACAGGCGACCAGCGCTTGCCCAGGCGGGTGTTTTCTTCGATCTGTTCGGCGAAAAGATTTTCATTGGGGTAGATATACTCATCCATGAAAGCGTTGAGCTTCTGTTGCAGGTATTTGACCTTCTCGGAATACTCGAAATGCATAGCCGGGTTCCTTTCGGGTTGACCACTGGGTTTGACCACCAAGTATGAATTGATGACGTAGATTTTTGGATATTGCTTTGAGCGTGGGGCGAGTGTAACTGAATCGCTCTGACGCGCCAAGCAAACCAATTGAAGCGAACGTATCTTTTCTTTCTTGAGCGGTTGCGCCTATATTGATGCGCTATGCCGACGCACAACATCTATTCCGATTACGACAGCTTTGCCTGGTTTTACAATCGTTACTGGGGCGAAGAGTTCAGCCGTCCGGCCTTGGTGATCTTCAACATACTGCTGTTCCCACACTTGCCATCAGGCTGCCGCGTGCTGGATTTGTGTTGCGGGACGGGGCAATTGGCTGCCGGTTTGTGCGAGCGAGGTTATCAAGTGACGGGCCTGGATGGTTCGACGGCAATGTTGGAACTGGCGCGCCAGAATGCTCCGGCAGCCGAATTTGTGCACGCCGATGCGCGGTCTTTTAGACTGCCAAGGCGCTTTCAAGCTGTGCTCTCAGCCTTTGATAGTTTGAACCATCTGATGGAATTCCAGGAATTGGTGCAGGTCTTCCGTAACGTTCACCAAGCCCTGGGTGAAGACGGCGTCTTTCTCTTCGATTTGAATATGGAAGACGAATCTGAACTTTTTGGTCAAACACTGGATATGGTGAGCGACGATCATGTCTGTTTGGTACGCGGAATCTATGACGCTGAAACGAAATTGAAGCGGTATGAAGTCACAATGTTCAGATTGCTGGCGGGGTTATGGCAACGGAGTGATGTGACGTTACACCAACGATACTATGCTGAAACAGAAGTGCTGGCGGCGTTGGCGGAAGCAGGCTTTCGGCACGTCAAAACTTATGATGCGCGGCGCGAATTTGGAATGACGCTGAGTGATGGGCGGATGTTCTATCTGGCACGGAAGGAATGAGCGGAGCAAGCTGAGCGCTCTTACTCCGCTCAGGCTGGCTCATTTATTGAACACCTTTACTTTTGCGATAAAAGAGCCGTTGTTGTCTTTGAGATTGCCCTCGTTGACGCTGAGAAATAGCACGCCGCTGTGGGTGGCCGTAAATTCTCCATTCGTGCCGAGGAAGACAAAGTCATCGTTATCATCCCCGACGACCGCGATTAGCGCCCCAGTCGGACGGTTGAGCATCAGTTTACGACTGTCATTGAGCGCGATGCCATTCGGAGTGGCCCGCTGATTATTTCCCAGATCAACTTCACCGGAAGCATTCACCACGACACGTTGCCCGCGCTGCACTCTGACCTCAGTGCTCGTCCAGTCCGCCGCCGCCGCGATACTGATTGTTTTATCCGCCAGTAAGCCGGCTGTTTCGCCAAGCGCTGCGGTGTTGATCTCACCAGTATTCGTGACAGGCGGTTTGGCTATTGCGACAGGTTCTTTCGCTTCCGGATCCGGGCGCACGATCGGTTGCTGGACGGGCTGCGATTCATACCGCGGTTTTTCACTGCGACTGGATGGGCCTTCGGGATTGCCAGGATTCGTCATCGCACGCGGCGCGCCAATATCGCTGGCGTCGAATTCAACACTCTCTATCTCATCTACGGGAATGACATGCTGAGAAGAAGATGATCCGACGTAAATGGTGATGGTGAATTTGCGTTGGCTATAGCCGGTAACTTTGCCCTTATAGACACTGCCATCCTTCATTTTGATTGTGTCAGCGTAAGCAACCGTTGTTAGCAGAACCAATAAGGTGGCACAAAAACTCAGCCAAAAACAGAGACGGAATGGGGTTCTTTTATTATTCACTCTTGCCTCCAACTGGAGAAATGGATTAACAGGTATTCAAGTTGTTTGGGGGGAAACGGCGGGCAGCTTAGCATAAATCCTTTAGTAATTGCAGCCATTGCCCCTGGCTATCCGGTGAACATGGTTTGGGAAAAAGTTGTAGCGAGAAAATAAAGCGGCTTGACTCACCTTATTTGGCCGAATATACTCGCCGTGTCTTGATGGTATAAACATCCTGTTTATGCTGGTTTATTAAGAGATTCATCTTGATAAGCGCTGCTTCGTAACTGACAAGCTATCATTTATTGATGACGGATTTGCCAATAGCCGACAGTTCTAAGTTGAAAAGCTGTCGGGGTTCTGTGTGCGGTTGGGTCGCACCGGAGCATGGCTAGTGACTTACCTCCCTCCTTCTCCTGCTTGATTCCCACGATGTGAAATTGTCGCATCGTGGGATTTTTTATTTGGTTTTGCGGTAAAGCAAAATCCTCACCAGCAAAACAAAAGACCTGCTTATCTGGCAGGCCTTGGTCAAATACTGGTTGTGCCAAACGCTCTACTGTTTTGTCGTAGTGCCGGGCTTTTTTACTGGCATTTCTTTTTCACCATTACTCGGCTCCTCTTTGGGCGCGCGGTAACCATCCCGTGTGCGAACCGTCAATCCCGATGTGCCGACACTCACAAGGATAGAGCGATACTTGCCATCGCGCTGATCATTGGAGGAGATATAGCCCAATGTGTAGAGATTGCGTAATTCATTGGCAATCAAAGTGAACGAAAGACTCGTGTTCTCGATACTGTCGGCCCTGAGATGACGCGCGCCAGATACCTTTGTTAGCAGTTGCAGGTAATCGTTGGCAATCAAATACCTGTCGCGCTCATGCGAGGGATTTTGGCCACTGATCACGTTTGATTGCGGTTCAAGGTCAAGAGGCTTCGCGCTAATCGCGGCATCGAATTGTAGCGGCATAGCACGTCGTTCAAAGGCACGTTGCTTGTTGTCTTCAAACCTGGGCGAAAACAAAGCGTTTCCGTTATTCGGTAAAAAGATAGGGCGCATAACGGGCGCGCCTTCGTTACGGGTTTCATACTGAATGGCATAGCTAATGATGCCAGACCCGGCAATCAAATCAATTGTACTTTCAAAAGTGGCTTGTTTACTGGCGGTGTCTACGCCATCGGTTAGCACCACAATCGCTTTGCGTCCTTGTACTTTGGCTAGCTTTTCCGTGACGGCGAATTGGATAGCGTCATAAAGCCGCGTGGAATAGCCTGTCTTGGCGGCTTTGATGGCTTTTCTGAGCGTACTTACATCGCCTGTAAAATCACTGATGACGTTAATCTTGTCATCAAAGGTCAGGACCATTACGCGGTCACGCGGTTGCAATTGTTTGATGAAGTTCTCAGCCGCCTTTTGAATCGCACCTAACTTGCGGACAGTGCTGCGGCTCGTGTCAATCAGCAGCACCACGCTGAAAGGAGTCTCAGAGGCTGAGAAATCATCCACTTTTTGCTCCTTGCCATCCTCTCTCACGCTGAATTGGTCCTTGTTGAGACCTGTGACAATACGTCCATAGCGGTCAGACACAATGACGGGCACCGTCACATAAGTAGAGGGAATCACGAGGATCGAAGGATCCTGTTTTTGCTGTTCCTGCGGCTTACCGGGAGGCTGGGTTTGCGTTTGCCCGGCCACTTCGTGCACAACGATCAAAGCGCAGAGCGTAAAGAGTAGAATTTTCGAGTAATGATTTCGCATACATCCCGCCAATGAAAGTGAATCTTCAAAAAGTGCGGGGATTTTACTTTACAGTTCGATTGGACGCAAAAGCGCCAAACTAAAATGACTGAACGCCGGGCAGTCAAGTCCTTGCGCATGAGCCAAAGCAAGCGGATGTAGAGTCGCTGTCAATTGGTTGGGCGAGCAGAGGCCTCGGCTGCTCGCGTATTCTGTATGAGCTGAGTTTCCAAATCGCGCTTGATTGCGTCCAGGATACCGTTGATAAATTGCGTTGCTTCGTGTGTGGAGAAACGCCGGGCAATTTCCAACGCCTCGTTGATGGCCACGGTTTTCGGCGTGCTGGCTTGGTGGAGGAACTCGTAAACAGCCAGGCGGAGTAAATTACGGTCTACTACAGCCATCCGTGAGATACGCCAATGCTCCGTGCGCAACCGGATTCGTTCGTCAATTTCCTCGAGGTTCGAGATTGCACCTACGGCAAGCTCATTGGCGAACTCTTTTACGTCATCACCTGCTTCGGCCATTTCCCCCCAGAAAGTTTCGATCAGTTCATTGACCGAAGGCCGCGCGATGTCATAAGCGAACAGCATTTGCAGCGCACATTCGCGCGCTCTACGCCTAGCACCCATAATAGTTTTCAATGTACCGCCATTTTGAGTTTTCAGGTTCGAGGGTTGTGACGTCGAGTCTGGGGGAACAACAAGGCTTGACCGTTGGCGAGAGGGGCGCAAGCTTTGGCGACTATCTTTCACAACTCTTTTAGCAGGTTTGCCATTTCAACGGCAGTCATTGCCGCCTCAAAACCTTTGTTGCCTGCCTTCACGCCGGCCCGATTGATTGCTTGCTCAACCGTATCGGCGGTAATGATGCCATACGCGATGGGAACGCCGGTTGACATGGAAGCCGACGCGATCCCTTTTGTCACTTCCGCGGCGATATGCTCAAAATGTGGCGTCTCGCCGCGAATCACGGCTCCCACGCAAATGATCGCTTCGTACCGTCCGCTAGTCGCCAATTTCTTGGCTGCAAGTGGGATTTCAAAAGAACCGGGAACTCGAACCAAAGTGATCTGTTTTTCGGAGGCGCCCAAGCGCAGGAGAGCGTCTTGCGCCCCGCCAATCAATCTGCTGACGATCAAGTCGTTCCAGCGGCTTGCCACAATCGCAAAGCGCAAACCATCAGCTTTCAATCTGCCCTCTATGACCAAGGGCTGCATCGTTTGATTCACAGGATCATTCGTAATCATTCGCGCGGAAGTATAGTGAGCCTGGTGGATGAGGTCAAGAATGGGTTGGGTTGCTTTGTCGCTGAAACTTTCTTCGCCGAAACTATTGACTGATGAATGGTCGCGTCGTCGTCTGCGCGCGCAAACAGATCAGGCCCGCAGCGAGCCGGATCTGTTTGCGCAAGACAGCAGTGATCGCCAATGGACACGGCTTCGTCGTCAATAAAGCGGCAATGAAACCGAACGCCGCCGCAGCTTCTTATTTCCGCAGCGCCTTTTCTTGTGTCAGCAAAGCTTTCTTACGTTCGATGCCCCAACGGTAGCCGCTTAACTCGCCACTCTCACGAATCACTCGATGGCAGGGTGTCACGAGCGCCGCCGGATTGGTGGCGCACGCACGCGCCACGGCGCGCGTGGCGCTGGGTTGATCAAGGCGGCGCGCCACTTCGCCGTAAGAAACCGTTTCTCCGTATGGAATACGCCGCAACTCCTCCCAAACGCGTTTTTGAAAGGCCGTGCCGCGCACATCAAGCGGCAGGTCAGGATGCGGCAGTTGCCCGTGCAAATGCGCTAACAATGCCGCGACGTGCGTTTGTAAGACGGTGTGATCAGCAGTGATCTCCGCTTGCGGAAACTCTGCCGCTAAGTCGCGCTGTAATTGCTCCGGCGCATCGCCAAGCGTAATGGCGCAAATGCCCTTGGTTGTTGCCGCCACCAAAAGCCAGCCCAGCGGGCATTCGGTCGTCGTGTAATTGATCTGCATTCCTTGGCCTCCTTTGCGATAGACCGCCGGGGTCATGCCCAATTGTGCGGCGGCTTTTTCATACAACCGGCTGCTCGAACCGTAACCGGCGGCGTAGGTTGCAACGCTGACGCTCGCACCTGTTTTCAGGTGCTCTTTGAATCGCGTGGTGCGCTGTGCCTCAGCATATTGGCGCGGCGTGATCCCCATCAGTTTTTTGAAAAGCCGCTGCAAGTGAAACCGGCTGACGGCGAGGTTGCCACTTAGTTCGGCCAAGTCCGGTGTCTGGTCCAGCGCGGTTTCCAGCAAGCGACAAACGCCGCGCACCAGTGCTGCCTGCGGATCACACAATTCAACCGCATCCGGTTTACAGCGTTTACACGCACGCAACCCCGCCGCCCGCGCGGCTTCGGGCAGGGCATAAAAGCGGACGTTCTCACGCTTAGGCTGCCGCGAGGCGCAGGATGGCCGGCAGTAAACGCCCGTGGTATGCACGCCGTAATAAAACAACCCGTCGAATTGCGCGGCGCGTGTTTGCACTGCCTGCCAGCAATGCGCTTCATCAAGAGTGGATGCGCCTGCTTGAGTAAGTTGTGTGCTCATAAATTGCACTCCTTTCTGCTTTCACGCGGGTGATGTTCGCATGGCTGGGCGGCAGCAATCTATCCGATTGTTGCGCGGCAATTAATTCCAGGGTGAGTTGTTAGTCTGCTGCGAATGGTTGGTTTGGACGTTCGCGGCGTGTCCTTTCCGGTTCACTTATGGATTCACTGTTTCACTCACCGTTGCGGAGCGGGAACTTTCATTGTTGGCTGTATCAACTGCGGTGATCTGGTAAAAGTAACGCTTGCCCACTTGCACACGGTCATCGCGGAAGGTGGTCGGCGTATGCAGCCGGGCATTCAGCTTGATCCATTTGTCGGTTGGCGCTGCCTCGTCTTCAGCGCGGTATATGTTATAGCCCGCCAGGTCGGCTTCGGGGTTGGAGGGCCAGAACAACGAAACCTGCCCATTGATTGAGGCAATGGTGATGGAGGCCGGGGCCGTCGGCGCAAACGTGTCTTTGGGTGTGACGACTAATGTTTCGCTGGCATTGCCTTCGATGGTTTCATTCAGCTTGGTATTGCTAGGCGCGGGAAGTTGCGCTGACAGGCTGCGCACAAAATACTCATACGTCACGCCGAACTGAAAAGCCTTATCCACGTAGCGCGTATCCTTGAGCGGTTGCGCGTTGAGTTTCGTCACATTCGCGCCCGTTTTGCGATAGAGATTATATCCGGCGATGTTGGCTGGCCGCGTGCCATTTTCGTTGGTTTCGGGTGGCGACCAGGTGATGACAAGTTCGGTTTGGGTGAGCGTGAATGAGGGGTGCGGCGGCGCGGAAGCCAATTCAGTGAGCGGTGTGATGGTGGCGTAATTGGAAAAATCAGCCCCGCGACCAGCCTGGTTAAACAGCCGCACTGCATAGCGGTAGCGCAAACCTTTGGGTTGCTGGCGCAGATCAAGCGGGTCTTGGTGTGTAATCGTGGTTGAACCGGCTGCTACCTGTTCGCCTGAGATCGAACTGATGACCGTTGCGCGGGCGGCAAACTCTTCCTCGGTTAATCCTGGCGGCGCGCTTTCCGGTTCGATCAACCGGAAGATGTCAATGCGCTGCAACCCCTCTGCGCGCGGCGGTCGCACAAGTGGGAACGCCAAAATCAGACGTGAGCCTTGTTGGGTCACGCTCAGTTCATTGACGACCAAGGGCGCGCGCGGGATGGGCGGCAGCGGTTCGCCGATTTTGCCGCAACCGCTTAGCGCTGAAAGCAAAAGGCAAAAAAGCAGCACTTTTGCCTTTTGCCTTTTGCCTTTTGCCTTTTGCTTTTTACAGGATGTACCGACTGAGGTCTTCATTCTTCACAATCTCGGCAAGCATCTTGCTGACGTAGTTGGCGTCAATCATCTGGCGCTTTTCAGGCAGGTCGGGTGCCTCAAACAGGATGTCTTCGAGCACTTTTTCGAGCATCGTTTGTAAGCGGCGCGCGCCGATGTCTTCGGTGGTCTCGTTCACCTTGAAACCGAAATCGGCAATGGCCTCGATGGCGTCCGGCGTGAATTCCAGCGTGATGCCTTCGGTGTCGAGCAGCGCGACATATTGTTTGAGCAATGCATTTTTAGGTTCGGTCAGGATGCGTTTGAAATCGTCTATCGTGAGCGGCTGCAATTCGACGCGAATCGGGAAACGGCCCTGCAATTCAGGGATCAGGTCGGATGGCTTGGAGACGTGAAAGGCGCCTGCCGCGATAAACAGGATATGATCGGTGCGCACCATGCCGTACTTGGTGTTGACGGTGGTGCCTTCGATGATGGGCAGGATGTCGCGTTGGACGCCTTCGCGCGAAACGTCGGGGCCGTGGCCGGATTCGCGCCCGGCGATCTTGTCAATCTCGTCCAGAAAGATGATGCCGGATTGTTCGACGCGTTCGAGCGCGATGCGCGAGACGGTGTCCATATCCACCAGCTTCTGCTTTTCCTCTTCCAGCAGATATTCCATCGCTTCGTCAACGCGCATCTTGCGTTGTTTGGTCTTGCCGCCAAACAGGCCGGGCATCATATCTTTCAGGTTGATGTCCATCTCTTCGACGCCTTGGTTGGTGATGATCTCGAAGGAAGGGAAGTTGCGTTCGCGGACTTCCATTTCAACTAGGCGCGCATCGAGCTTGCCTTCGCGCAGTTGCTGCCGGAACTTTTCGCGCGTGCGGTTGTAGGTTTCCTGCGCGGCGCTCGGCGTGTTTTCAATCTGGTCAATGAATTGATCGGAGTCTGGCGTATGTGCTTTGCTCGGCGGCAACAATAAATCGAGGATTTGCTCTTCGACGTTGCCTTCAGCCTTGTCGGCAATCTCTTCAAACTTTTCGGCCTGCACCAAATCTATCGCGATCTCGACCAGGTCGCGGATCATGGATTCGACATCGCGCCCAACATAACCGACCTCGGTGAATTTGGAAGCTTCGACTTTGAGAAAGGGTGAAGACGAAAGCCGCGCCAGCCGCCGCGCGATCTCGGTTTTCCCGACGCCGGTTGAACCGATCATGATGATGTTCTTGGGCGTCACATCCTGGGCGAGTTCGGGCGGCAGTTTTTGCCGGCGAATGCGATTGCGCAGCGCCACCGCGACCGCTTTTTTGGCGGCGCTTTGACCAATTACATGCTTGTCCAGTTCGGCGACGATTTGACGCGGCGTCAGTTGATCCAAGCTGAGCGGCTCTTCAATCTCTCCTGAAAGGTAAATGACCATAATTTGATGAAAGTAGGTAAAGCGTCTTGGGGGTTAGGAGCCGGGCAACACTGGTTTGAAGATTTTGTCGAGTTGACGTTTGATGCGTTCAACACGCTGAGCCAGATTGGCTAGCTCAATTCGCAGCGAAGCAATCTCTCCGCGCAAACCGCCAATTTCAGTCCGAAATTCTGCGCGAATAGTCTCCAACTTAGCATCAATGGTTTTGTTCTGCTGTTCTAGTATCCGTTCCAATGACCGTTGGGTAAGATAATTTGCCCCAAACAGGCTGACAATAAAGGCGGCAGTAGCGATGTTTACTGTAATGAAAAGCGGATTCATATGGCTGTCCTCTCAAAAATTGCTGCTTCAGATTTCTTCAATGATTAAGTTCAGATTGCTGTAGATGCAAATCTCGCCTGCCACCTTCATCGCGGCCTCGGCGATTTCGCGCGCAGGCAATTCTGTATGCCGCGACAGGGCACGGGCTGCTGCCAGGGCAAACGGGCCGCCCGAGCCAATCGCCACGATGCCGTCATCCGGTTCGATCACGTCGCCGGTGCCGGAAATCAGCAAGGTCGCCGAAGCATCGGCCACGATCAGCAAAGCTTCCAAATTGCGCATCATCTTGTCGGTGCGCCAGTCTTTAGCCAGTTCAACTGCTGCGCGATTGAGTTGCCCGTGATACTGCTCAAGCTTCGATTCAAAGCGTTGAAAGAGCGCGAAGGCATCCGCCGTCGCCCCGGCAAATCCCGCCACGACTTTGTCGCTGTAAAGACGGCGGACTTTGCGCGCATTGGCTTTCATGATCGTATCGCCCATCGTCACCTGTCCATCACCGGCCACGACGACGCGATTGTCGCGGCGGACGGAAAGGATCGTCGTGCTGCGAATCCGCTTGGCGTTTGAATTCAAAGGAAATGACATAACGGGCACTATACGGACGGCTTCCGAGGCTTGTCAAGAAACGGGTTTGGCGCAATTTAGAGCATCCTGTACAGCAGGCTGCTAGCCTGCTGAGGTCAGGTGAGGTACTGATAGTTCGTTGTCCTTTTACCTTGTGATCGCCGCAGGCTGGCAGCCTGCTGTACATTACGCGCCAGTGCCTGTCACTTGCCCACACAACCCGTCTTCAACTCTGCTGCCTCGCCAAAGGCCAGCGTTGCCGCCCCAAAACAGTTGTTCAGCGCGTGCGGTTGGGTGGCTTCATCCAGCACCAGCACCTTGTTGATGCTGTGCAATTCGCAAACTGCGGCGGTCGCTTTTTCAATTTCTTCGCGCGAACGCGGGTTGCCAGGCAGGTCGCAGCGCGCCATCAGCCGCTCGATCTGTTGCGGCTGAATCGTCTGTGGCAGGCGGATTGCCGTGCGGATATAACCACTGCGGTCAAGCTTGTAATAGCCGATGCCCAGATCGGACGGATACCATTTCGGATCGCCTTTGAGTTTGACGGCAAAGCTGAGCAGCGCCCCATTGCGCAACGTCGAATTGGCGTCAATGAACAGATAGTTACGAAAATCCGCAATGCGCAACCCCAAGGTGCGCGCGCTGGTCAGCTTGCCTTCGCGCCGCATCTCGTCGGCCATCACGCGATACGTCCAGGGCTGCGCATCCATCACCGATTCGCGCGAGGCTTTGCTCAGATCAAAAGGCAGCGGACGCAAGGCAAAGCGCATGGCCGATTCACCCTGGTCGCTGAAATTGTTGTTGTCGCTGGCCGTCAGAAACAGCGGATGCCCGGCTTCGCGTTGCCCGCCGAATTCGGTGTCTTTGTGATTGACGCCTTGAAAGATCGTCTTGATCGCGTGGCCCTGCGCGTCGAGTTCGGTTTCGCAAACGTATTCGATGTCGGTCGTGCGTCCCCAGCGCGCCATCAAGGCGCTGGTCTGCGTGCCGCCGTCTTCGTTGCTGAAGATGACAGTGTAACGCAGCAGCGTCCTGTCGCCTTTGCGCTCGGTTTCGTAATACGCCAGCAACGGCACGTCAGAGAATTTGCCAATCGTGTTGGGCCGTGCGTAAAGAATGGGCGCATAGGCCAGCGCGAGAAACTCCGGCTGGTTGCGCTCAATGGTAATGATCTTGGCGTCTTTGATTTCGATGGTCGTGGCTTGCGGAGCCGATTGCTGACGATTCAATTCGACACGGTAGCTGTGTTCGCCCGGCTGCAAACGGCCCAGCAGCAGTTGATAGGTATGCTGGCGTGCGCCATTGAATAGGATTACGTCTTGATGATAGCGCCTGTCTAAATAGATCGTAGCGGTCGCAGCTTCGCGGCCTTTTTCCAGCCAGGAGGCACCAGGGGCGCTGGCTGTGAGGTCGAGCAAGACTTCGGCTTCAGTGGCAATTTGAAATTTTTGCTCGGTCAGCGTTTGCGGCGCAGCAGCAACGCAGAGCACCAACAACAACAAAGCGGTCTGTGTAAATGTCATTAGGCTGGTCTTGTGCGACCCGTTGCGCTGGTTTTCGTCGCGTAGCGACGGAATGAATTTAGCCGTGGGTTGCAACCCACGGAGCAAGCGGAAAAGTCCCACCGTCGCGTCAGCGACGCCTGAATTCAAGCGTCGCTGACGCGACGCCGCAACCCCACGCGGCCACCGTGGGTTGCAACCCACGGCTAAATTCATTCCGTCGCTACGCGACGAAGAAAGCGATTTCAGGCGCATCATTTGCCCAACTCCAGCAAACGAATGTTGCGAAAGCGCGCCCGCGCCGTATCGCCCCATGCCCCCGCCCCGCCGTGCACCTGCAAGCCGATATAGCCTGTGCGCGGATAGCGGTCGCGGTTGTCCTGAAAATCAATCGTCTTGTAGCCGTTCAGCCAGGCCTGCACGTGCGCGGGTTGGCCTTCGATGCGGGCGCGCAACTTGTTCCATTTGCCCTTCAGGAAGAAATCGGGCCAGTTTTTGTTTTGCTGGATGAAATCACCGGCGGCGGGCGCATACAGGCTGCCGACATAGCCGCCATCGCGGTAATCCAAAGTGATCTGATAGCCCATACCGTCTTCGCGCACGCGCAGGAACAGGCCCGTGTCCACGGGGTAATCGGCCATGAATTCCAATTCAATCTCATAGTCGGAATAGCTCTTTTCGGTGCCCAGCAAGCCGCCTTTGTGGTCGGGTTCCTGATTGGCGACGAGGGCGCCGTTCTCGACCGTCCAGACGCCGCCGTTGCCGCCGTGCACGGCTTTCTTTTGCCAGCCGGTCAGCGTCTTGCCGTCAAAAATCTTTTGCCAGTTGCTGGCGTTTTGCGCCGCGACGGCCAGCACAGCCAGCAGTAACGTGGTTGAAAGCAGCAGGGTTTGCTTCATCGTGATCAGTTCCTCTCAGTTGTCGGAAAGTGGATTGTTTGTTTGCGGCGTTGATTGTACGCGGTCGCCACAGTAGCGCAAGCCGAACCGCCTAACGCAGATAGCCGAGGTGTTCGCTGTCGTGCTGGCACAAGGCCTCCAGCAAAAGACAAGCCGGTTGCCATTCGCCCACCAACGGATACGCCAACAAGGCCAGCCGCGCCAGTTCTTGCGACCCTTCGACTGCGGCACGAATGGTGAGCCGTTCGTATTCTTTGACGGCTTGCGTCAAGCCGCACACGGTTGTCGGCAACTGCCCCACAGCAAGCAGCTGCGGCCCGTGGCGATCAACCAGGCAGGGAACCTCGACCACGTCATCATTGGCTAGATCGGTGATCGCCCCGCGATTGGGCACGTTCAGCACGATGCGCGCAGGTTGCGCGCTGACCAGCGCCGTCATTACGTCGAGCGCGATGCGGTGATAGCCCGTTGCGGCATTGAACGGGTCTTCTTCCTGCTCGATGCCTGCCTGCAACGCCGAACCCGCTTCGGCTTCCAGTTTCATATACGAGCCAGAACGGCGGCGCAGGTAGTCGCGATAAATCGTCAGGGCTTCAGGCAAGCCTTCCGCTTTGATTGCGCTTTCCAGGCGCGCAAAGAGTTCGGCGTTCAGGCGGACGATTTCCTCGCCCCGGCTGGCACCGGCAGCGCGTTGATTGGCCAGCGCGCGCTGTTGTTCGTAGTAAAAGTACAGATACTCGCTGGGAATCAGACCCAGCGCGCGGATCATTGCGGGGTCGAATAAGTCGGCTGAGTAAAGGCTCCGCAGCAGTGCGTCGTCATTCAACACCTGCGCGGTGACATCGCGCCCGCGCAATTCGACGCGGCGCACCCAGCCCAAGTGATTCAGCCCGAAATAATCGCAGCGCACCTCGTCAGGTTGGGCATTCAAGGCCAGCGCCAACCGCTGAAAGAGTTCTGTGGGCGTGTCGCAGATGCCGATGGAACGCAGCCGCGTGTGTTGGCTCAACGCCTGTGCCATCAGGCCCGCCGGATTGGTGAAGCTGATGAACCAGGCGTTGGGCGCGTGCGCTTCGATCACGCGGGCTTGTTCGAGGACGACGGGAATCGTGCGCAAGGCTTTGGCCAGACCGCCAATGCCGGTGGTTTCCTGGCCGGCGATGCCGTGTTCGATGGCGAGGCGTTCGTCGCGCGCGCGCGCGGCGCTGCCGCCGACACGGATGCTGTGGATGATGAAATCCGCGCCGGTGACTGCTTCAGATAAATCGGTTGGCGTGGTGATGTTGAGCGGGCTGCCCAATTGGCGGGCGGCTTCGCGCGCCAGCATCGCGACGGTCACCAGCCGTTCACGGTCAATGTCGTAAAGTGCAACCTCAGCCAAATCCAACTGCTGTTGCGCTTGCGCCAGACCGTGAACGACCAGCGGCGTGCGAATGCCGCCGCCGCCGATGAGCGTGACTTTGCGCATAACAATTCGGTGGGGACTGCTGCAAAACAAATTCTTGCCACAGAGGCACAGAGACACAGAGACAGTCAGAAAGAATCTCGCCAGTTCTTTTCTTTCTCTGTGTCTCTGTGCCTCTGTGGCAACTTTTCTTCACCGTATCTACCAGTTGATCTTTGCCGGGAAGAACTCGGCAATCAGGTCTTCATAATAAGGCCGTAACTCTTCGAGGTTCGGCTGTATCTCGCATTTGGAATAGAGATCGTAAGGGTTGAAGGCGCGCACCCATTTCAGCAATTCCCGATCGCCGGCGTTCAGCAAATGCGTGTAAGCGCCTTCGCGGTGCACCGGGTAGCAGGAGTGGTAGCGGATCATCCAGAGCGCTTCTTGCGGCAGATAGTCTTTGCAGACTTGGTACAGATATTCGTCGTGGCCCCACGACAGATGCACATTGTCCAGGCCGCAACCCGGCTCATAGATACCGTTCGACGTTGAGTAAACCGAGTGTTGCGCGTCCGGGTTCGCCGCAAACAATTCGTGATAGACGATCTTGTCTGAAAAGGCGCAGCCGACCGGGAAGGTGTCGCCCACGACGGCCCACTGCGGTTCGTCGAAGAAGCACAGCATCTTGCCCAGATCGTGAATCAGGCCGGCCAGAATGAACCAACGCGGATGCCCATCCTGCCGGATGGCTTCGGCGGTTTGCAGCGCGTGGATGGTTTGCGGCAGCGCCAAGTCGGGGTCGCTGTCATCCACCAGCGTGTTGAGCCATTCCATCGCTTCCCAGATGCCCATCTGCTTGCGGTTCAGTTGGCCGTACTCGGCCTTTTTAGCGAGCACGACAGCGAGCGTCTGATTTTGATGATTGAGCCGATAGAGTTCCTTGACGCTAGGACGATTGGTTTGCTCATCGTAGTGCCGATAGTTTTCGGCGTGTTGCAGATTGTTGATGAAGGGATTGTTCGGATCAGCATTTTTATGTGGCGCGATCAAATAAGACATCGAGTACTACGTTCCTCCCTAAAGATGATTCAACTGGAAAAGTGGTTATTGCGGCGCTACACGAGAAGCCAGGGGTGCAGAGACCGCCTCATGCATTCGTTATTATTTGGGTAGCTTGCGCAGCGAAGTTTGGAGCTGCCGCAAGACCGGGAAGCCTTCGAGGCCGCCCAGTTTTTGTGTCGAGAGCGCACCGCATACGTTGCCGTATTGCAAGCGCCGTTGGGGCGGCTCGCCATTGAGCCAGGCATAGATGAACCCAGCGTTGAAACAATCGCCCGCGCCCGTGGTGTCTACGGCTTTCACTTCGAGCGGCGGGCAGCGGTAAATTTCGTCTTCCCACAGCAGGATCGAACCGCGCTCGCCCAGCTTCAGGGCGACGCCGCGCAAGCCCGCTCTGGCAAAGGCGCGCAACATGGCTTCCGGGTCGGATTGGCCGGTGAGCAATTCGGCTTCGCGCTCGTTGGGCATGAATAAATCCAACTCGCGCAGGGCTTGCAGGTGGGCGCGTTTACGCAACCAATCCGGATGCCAGCCTACATCGAGCGAGAGCGTGCAGCCTGTGGGTTTCAACGCGCGGGGCAAGGTCGAGAGCAGTCCAGGTTGCGCGGGCAGGGCTAGGTGCACGTGGCGCGCTTCGGTGAGGGCGCGGCGCACATTCGGTTCGGTGAGCAACAATGGTTGCAGTTCGCGGTTGGCCCCGGCGTAGGTGTAAAAGGCGCGGTCTTTGGCCGTCGAAACGCTGACCGTCACGCCCGTCGTGTCGTGACGGCTGCGGTGCAGCAATTCGGCGGTCACGCCGCACTCGGTCAGGCGTTGCGCCAGCCAATCGCCGTCATTGCCGATCACCGAGAGCACGGTGACGCGCTGTTCCAGACGGCTCAGCCCGCAAGCCGTGATGGCCGCGCCGCCGCCGATTTCGCGCCGTGCCTCTTTGGCAAACGCCTCTTCGCCCGGTTCCGGCCAGGCGCGGAAGCCGGACATCACAATATCGGTGAACAAATCGCCCACCGTGATTACATCCCAAGTCTTAGCTGGTTGCGTCATTGCGTCTTCTAGCTGTTTTGTCAGCTTGTGTTCCTTTCAGGCTGGGCCGTTGGTTCAAACGGCCACTCACGTTTTAGTTTGGCTTGCCCCAGATAGGCGGCGCTGCCTGCGATCATCAATATTAAACCCCATAATACGATTTTTCCCTGATTTGTGCTTAAAATATATAGCCAACCCGCCAAAGCGATCAGACTGGGCACCGGATAGAACCACATTTTGAAGGGAAGCCGGATTTCAGGCCGGGCGCGCCGAATCACAATCACTGCCAATGCCTGGCCAATATCGCGGGCGATTTTTTCAATGATGATCAAGGCCGCGATCAAGGTCGCCAAATCGAACCAACAAGCCAGCGCCGAGGTGATTCCAATAAACACCAGCGAAAAGGTGGGAAAGTTGCCGGTTGGATGCAGCCGCGCGAACGGCTTGAAAAACTGCCCATCCGCCGCCGCCGCATAAGGCACTCGCGAATAGCCCAGCATCACCGCAAAGATCGAGGCAAAAGTCGTCCACAGAATCAGCAGCGTCATTACCGTCGCCGCTTTGCTGCCATAAAGCCGTTGGATGAAATCCGCCACGATGGCCTGATTCGCCAGCGTGCCCGCCGTGATGGCTTCGCGCCAGGGGACGACGCCGATGATCGTGACGGTCATGATCATGTACATCACCGCCACCGCCGCAATCGAGATCAACACTGCGCGCGGAATCGTCCAACTGGGATTTTTGACTTCGCCGCCAAAGAAACAGACATTGTTGTAACCGCCGTAGTCGTAAATGGCATTCAATGTCGCATTGCCCAGCCCGACAAAGAAAATCCAATTCAGATCGAAGGCATGCGCCGGAAAATCAAAGGCCAGCTTGGGATTGAAATTGGTGATCCCCGCAAACAGCACCCAGGCCACCGTGAGCAAGACCACGACCCAGAGGACGACCGAAAGTTTACCGATGGATTGGATATTGCGATAAAGCAGCGCCGTCACCGCCAGACACAAGCCCGCCGCCAGCAGCTTGCCCTGCGTCGCTGTCATCCCCGGCCACAGATATTTGGTGTAATTGCTAAAGCCAACCGCGCCCGAAGCGATAGAAAAGGGCGCGGTGCAAACCGTTTGCCAGATGAACAGGAAGCTCATCAGCCTGCCCAGTTTTTCCGGCCCATACGCCTGACGTAGGTAAATATACGAACCGCCCGACCCCGGCATCGCCGCGCCTAATTCCGCCCAGACCAGCCCATCGCAAACGGCAATCAACGCGCCCAGCAACCAGCCGATCATAGCTTGCGGCCCGCCCATCGCCGCCAGGATCAGCGGAATCGTGATGAACGGGCCGATGCCGATCATTTCGAGCATGTTCGCGGCGGTGGATTGCAACAGGCCCATGCCGCGTATGAGGTGTGTATCTTTGGTTTGGTTCATCAACGCAGTCGGACAGTTTTCATCGCATTTGGGCTTGCTTGAAAGCGTTGCCACAGAGGCACGGAGCCACAGAGAAAAGACTGAGCATCTGGCCAACTATATCTCTTGCTCTGTGGCTCCGTGCCTCTGTGGCAAACTCACCGGCTTAGCGAAAGTACAATCATTGTCGAATCGCGGCCATTACACGCTTCACGAATTCAGCCTCATTGCCACCGTGCCAGCGCCACACGACGACTAAATCCTGATCGGGCAAAATCGTCACCGTGTTGCTGCCCGCGCCGCGCGCGCCGAACGCATTTGGCGGCAAGCCGGGATAGTTTTTGCCTTTGGTGTTGAGCCAAAACAAATAGCCGTAATCCGGCCCGTTCTTGCTGGGCGTGATGGCGGCTTTGACGTAGGCGGGTGGCAAAAGCTGTTTGCCGTTCCATTGCCCGCCGCGCAACCAGAGATAGCCGAAGCGCGCCAAGTCCCAGGCATTGATCCACATGCCGCCACCCCAGCGTGTGCCGCCGCTGACCGACGCCATCCGCTTGCCGTCAATCTCAACGTAGCTGTTGTGATAGGGCACCCACTTCCACGTAGTCGAAGCGCCGATGACATCCATCACTTCGTCGCGGAAGACATCGGGCAGAGGCTTATTGAATAGGCGCAACAACGACAGGGCGAAACGGTTGATGCGCACGTCGTTGTATTCATAAAACGTGCCGGGGCGTTGCAAGGCGCGCGGCTGTCGTTCGCCTTCGCCAAAGGCTGCGCGCCCGACGAAGTCATGCTTCTTGCCCCACATCTCGCCTTCCCATTCAGATTCCTGTTGCAGGTGCATCTGCCAGGTGATCTGCGCGTTTTGCGCCGCATCGTAGCCGCCGTCTTTGATCAGCTTGGCGACGGGTTCATCGAGATTGGGGAGCTTGCCATCGCGCATGGCGATGGCCGCGAGTGTCGAAAGCATGCTCTTGGCTGCCGAATAGGTTGGATCAACTGCCGTGGCCTCGCCGAATTCGGCGACGACATAGCCTTTGTAGAGCACTACGCCATTGGTGTGCGCGCGTTGTGTCGGCACCGAACCTAGCAACGAACCAAAGGTGCGCTCCTGATCTGAAAAATCCAGGGCGCGTTCGGTCTCGTGGGTCTGGGCGAATTTGATGGCGGCGTCCAATGCTGCCGCATCCATCCCAAGTTCTGCGGGCGCTTTCCTCGCCCAGGTTCCGCTGGGCGGGAAGTATTGCTTCGCTTGTGCGTGCAGCGTTACGAGCAGTGACAACTGAACGCATACGCCAATGACCAGATGCCTTGCGGCTGTTTTCATGAAAGAGTCTCCTGACAACAAAGGGTTCAAACCAAACAGGTCAGGCGGAAAAGCCGAAAAGCTTCCTGGCGTTCAAGCCAAAAACCTTGGCTTGGTCCGCGGCGTTCAAGTGCGCTAAATAGCCGCGAATGGTTTCCCGCGCGGCGCGATAGCTTTCCGGCGTCGCTTTTGGGCCGAAGCCACCGCCATAGATCAGGCGGTCTGCGCCGTAAGCATCGCTCAACTGACGGATGACCGGCCTGACATCACGGTAGGGATATTCGGTCGCCGTCGGAATGGCCGCGAATTTCATGATGACGTTGGGCAGCTTCGCCCAATTCACGACGGTCGCGTGCTCTTCCGCCGTTCCCTGCAACGGGCGGCCGAGGTGGTCAATGATGACCTTCGTTTGGCTGAATTCGCGAATCAAGGGCGTGAAGTGCGCCGCGTAATGCGGTTCGAGATGTAGTTGCACCATCAATCCCAACTCCGCCGCCTGCCGCCAAAACACGCGCATTTCAGGCTTGCCGAAAGGCGGCAAGCGGTCGGGCGCGTATGCGTGCATGCGCACGGCTACGATGTCGCCGCGTTTGGCGAGCGCGGGCAATTGGCGCATGGAGTTGGGTTGATCGGCGAAGACCAAACAGACGCCTTTGAGACGGCCCTTGCCTACGCCGAGGCAGTATTCGAGGTAGCGATGATCGTCTTGATAAGGTTCCGGGTGCACGACGATGGCGTAATTGACGCCCGCGCCAGCCATGCATTGCAACAACATTTCGGGCGTCGCCACGTCAGCCGGTTGGTAAGGGCCGCGCGGATGATAGGGAAAACGCGGGTCTTTGTTGCCCGCGAAACAATGCAAATGCGTGTCAATCACCGGCGATTCAACCGTAGTGGTATGTGGTATGCGCAAGTTGAGTGCGGCGAGTGTCGCGGCGCCTATAAAATTTCGTCGTGATGTTTGAATGTTCATGGTGAAAAGAAACGATTGACAAGTGTGACAAGCAATGCCAGAAAAAGCGCGGTGCTTGCCATGAACCAAAAGGAGTTGACCGCTATGGGTTCCACTGACAAATCGGGCTTCATCCCGCCGCACGGCAATTACTCTACGTCATCTGCTGCTGGCACGGTTGCACCGGCCCTGACAAATCGGGCTTCATCCCGCCGCACGGCAATTACCGCGAATTGCTATAGACTTCAAGAAAAAGAATTTCCGTAGCCAGTTCCAACGGAGCGTCAGCCAACAGCCTGGGGTGCAGCCCCAGAAGCACATTGAGTCATTGTGCGAAGCCCTGAAAGGGCGACAGCC